>CAJPPQ010000110.1 GCA_905372605.1 Porphyromonadaceae bacterium | reverse complement strand
AATTTTTAGTATTACTGCATTATTATTACTTGTAGCTACGGCATTGACTGTAAGCAGCTGCAAAAAAGACACTCCCACTATCAAAAGGCAATGGCTATTGTTAGATGGAGAAGACAAGAACATGGTAGATATTTCATGTACTAAAGAAGGGTATATTATTATGGCAGAGCCAAGTGAAGAAACTGCCAAGAAGCATAACTTACCTAAAGACACCTATTTCATAACCTCCTCGTATGAAATAATTGAGATTAAAAGTACAAGCAAAACATCAGGTATCGTAAAAATAAAAGGGGAAAAAGGGAAAATAGAGGATATTAACTATAGAAACCTCAATAATAAGGTCGTAATATTTAGTTTTCCAAATGAAAAAGCAGGTAAGATAATCATTTCATCTATTGGGGCAGAGGCTTTCGAAAGTAAAATACCTCTTCAAGAGTATCCTGCAAAAGATTAGATGTCAAGGAGAATATCGCACAGATAAATCACTAATAACACGATTGTTACCTCTCGGCTCATAGCCGAATATTCGGCACGAAAGCAACGACCGTAAAAGAATAAAGAGGCTACCCTTTCGGATAGACTCTTTTCTTTTTTCTCTGCAAATTTATCTACCTATATTTAAGGTAGATTCTTCGTACTTTTCCGGTCGGCAGACACTATCCTCTTTAAACGCAAAACCTCTCTTCTGAGATGCGCAATCTCTTCGTTTTGTTTCTCAATAGTCTGTAATAGAGGATTCAACTCTTCGTCGTTGATAGACTTTGGAAACTGAGCCTCGACTCGCCCAATAAAGTCGCTCAAAACATTCATATAGTTTACAAACGCATTGTATTCAGACTCATAGTGTGTACCCATACGATTGCCCTCGCTCGTATACAGATGGCTATCCATAAAATAGAAGTGAGACACATCTTGTAGCCTCAGCCAATCGGCTTGCAATAAGCTATCGGGAAAGACATGTACTTTTTTCGACATCGCATAAAGCTTATTCAATGCCTCGTTTTGCAGCTCATTACCGCAATAAGCCGTAAGGCTTTTATCGTCGTTTGTCCACGATATAGGGTCGGGTACAGGCAAAGTGCCTATCGGAGTATTTTGAGCGATTGTATCTAACGGCGTAGAGAACGATACGCCGTTTCTATCTGCATAGTCGGGCAAAGCCCTGAAAAACTCGAATATCCCGCTATGTTCATCGTTTGTAATACCAAGTATATCGTATCCGCACATTACGTTGAAAATACTCTCTTTATCAGGCGATTTGCCTATCCAACTCATAAACTTATCGGCAGTAAGCGGATATTCGTCCCAATCCCATTGCGAGAAACGGAAATTAAAGTTATCGCTGAGCACATTGTCGCGTATAAGTAGCTTCATCTTAGAGATATACGGATGATTATAAACGAAATGCGGACTCTTGTAACCCATTATATGTTTTGCACCTTCGGTGATAATGGTACGAAAACCCATATCCGATACTTTTTTACCTATCTCATCGGAGTATATCATCGAGGTATTGAATAGAACATTAGGCTTATAACCAAACAGTTGTTCTATCTTTCGGTTCTGTTGCAATACTTGTCGTCGAAACTCGTTGTCGTCGAATACCGACGATAGCGAATACGAATAAGGCATCGCCAGAAACTCCACCTTGCCTGTCTTAGCCAGAGCATCGAACGAGTCTATCACCTCAGGAGCAGACTCTTCGAACCTTTCGAGAGCTATACCCGATATCGCAAACGATACCCTGAAATTACAGTCGGGTCTTTCGAGCATATCGAGCATAAGACGATTGGCAGGCAGATAACATTTTTCACTCCTATTTTTCAGATTATTGTCGTTGGCATAGTCATCGTAATAATAGTGATCGTTGTCTATATCGACAAACGTATAATGTTTTAATACAGGCTCTTCGTGAACAAGAAATATAAAATTGACGTTTTTCATATAAAAAGTGAGAATGCACGATTAATTCAATTTTTCAAATATACGAATTTATTCTCACTTATAAATCGATTTATACGAGATTTTTTATTAATTTCGCTCTGCGGAAAATGAAATGGAAGTGGTACCATAATCGACATGATAAATGGAATCTAATTGGGCAATAAAAGAAATAAGCGACGAAGAGCATAAGATTATCAATCGACTATCGGAAGAGTTGACAGTATCGCAAGACATAGCCAAGCTATTGGTAATACGCGGAATAAATACTTTTGATGAGGCTAAAGATTTTTTTCGTTCGTCGCTCGACAAACTCCACGACCCTTTTCTTATGAAAGATATGTCGATAGCAGTCGATAGAGTAAACAAGGCTCTGCGAAAGCAGGAGAAGATACTCGTTTACGGCGATTACGATGTTGACGGAGTTACGGCGGTATCGGTCGTTTATGGCTTCCTCAAACAATACACCAAACTCATAAGATACTATATTCCCGACCGTTACACAGAAGGATACGGTATATCGTACAAAGGTATCGACTATGCCAGAGACAACGGTTTCTCGCTTATAATAGCCTTAGACTGTGGCATAAAAGCAAACGAAAAGGTCGATTATGCTGCCAAATACGGCATAGACGTAATAATTTGCGACCACCACACGCCGGGCAGCGAATTGCCGAAAGCTATTGCCGTATTAGACCCCTATCGCTCCGACTGTCGATACCCATACTCTCATCTTTCGGGTTGTGGCGTGGGTTTCAAGCTGGTAGAGGCATTGTGTATCTCAAACGGTCTTAGAAAAGAAGATGCCTTCAAATATCTCGACCTTGTGGTTGTAAGTATCGCCTCCGATATAGTGCCTATCACGGGAGAGAACAGAATATTAGCACAATACGGTTTGCGGAAACTAAACAAACAGCCATCGGCCGGACTGAAGTCAATCAAAGAGGTATGCGGTATAGCCGATAAAACGGTAGATATATCAGACATTGTCTTCAAGATAGGACCTCGCATAAATGCCTCAGGGCGTTTGTATAACGGCTCCGAAGCAGTTCAATTGCTTACATCGAGCAACGACGAGGTATTGCTACGAAAGTCGACCGATATAGACAGTTACAATAGTGAACGAAAAGATATGGATAAAAGCACTACCGAAGATGCCAAACGACAGTTCTGCCAACAGCCCGACTATTGCAACAAAAAATCGATCGTACTCTACAACCCTTTGTGGAACAAGGGTATAGTAGGTATCGTAGCATCGCGTATAGCAGAAGAATTTTGCCGTCCGACGATAATACTTACCGATAGCGACGACGGGCTCATAGCCGGTTCGGGCAGAAGTGTAGTGGGATTCGACTTGTATTCGGCTATCGATTCGTGTTCAGACCTTCTGGTAACTTTCGGCGGGCATCCTTACGCTGCCGGTCTGGCAATGAAAAAAGAGTCGCTAGACGAATTTATAACCCGTTTCGACAACTTTGTAAATAACAATATTCTACCCGAACAGCTTATACCTCAAATAAATATAGATACCGAAATAAATTTTGCCAATATCTCGGCCAAGTTCATACGTATTGTCAAACAGTTTGCTCCGTTTGGCCCCCACAATATGAAGCCCGTATTTTGTACCAGGCGATTACGAGATTTTCGTTCTCAAAGTAGACTGATAGGGAAAGACAATACTCACGCCAAACTGGTGTTAACACAAGACAATAAAATATTCTTCGATGGAGTAGCTTTTCGTTCGGGATATATGCGAGATTATAATATGGAAAAGATTATAAATCACTTACGTAGCGGTGGTTATATAGATATTTGCTATACCATGGAAGAAAATAGCTTCAACGGCACTACCACCAATCAGCTGATGATTAGAGATATAAAAATTTCATAGTATTGATAGATGTTATCTATCATTTTTCATAAAAAAATGCTTACCTTTGAACATAAATATCAGTATATTTATACGATGTACAAACTATTGAATACAAGCTACTTCAATTCGAACACAACATTTTCAGACATGAAAATAATTCTCTTTTATAGGTAAATACTATTTTACTTATAAAAGAGTTTTTTTATACTGCGTATGGCTTTTGAATGAACTATAAGCAATCAATTGAAAGATAATCAAATATGGACAATACATTTTTTAGTAAATTTACGCCGAAGGAGCCGAAGTTTTTCCCCTTGTTGGAGTCT
>CAJPPQ010000109.1 GCA_905372605.1 Porphyromonadaceae bacterium | reverse complement strand
CCTGCCCGACAATTTGGCAGAAAAGGAGGTTCTTTTGTAGTTTTTTACCATACGGCGAGCTCGGAGACACCTCGGAGACACCTCGGAGACGTACCGAACCTATCACAGTACCGACATAATGTCACTTTTGTCTCAGCTCGCCACAATTCTCAATTCGATATATTATATTTTTATTAACAAACAACAAGTACTAAAACAAGATGAAAAAATTATTTTTATTCTTAGCCCTCGCAGTAGGGCTTCTCACGAGTGCCTCCACTCTGCAGGCACAGACTGTAAACATGAGCCGCTATATCACCCTTACTGTCGCTAAAGACTCGGCGATAAAGCTCGACTTCAAGGCAGCCGCTGCCGGCACTCCCGTACGTATCGTAAGCGGCAGCAATACGCAAGACATCACCGTCAACACCGGCTGGTATGGCACTGCCTCCTACACCGCCGACGGTACCACGATGACCGTCTACGGCGACCTGATTGACTTCAATTGCAACGATAACGGAGCAAACCTCACCGCCCTCGACCCGTCGCACAATACGCAGTTGACGGGGTTATATTGTTCCTCCAATAATCTCAGCAGCCTCGATGTGTCGCACAATACGCAGTTGAAGGAGTTATGGTGCATCGACAACTCACTCACCGGTCTCGACTTATCGAAAAATACACAGTTGGAGAAGTTATCTTGTATTGGCAATAATCTCACCTCTCTCGATGTGTCGAACAATAGGTGGTTGAATAGTTTATATTGCTGGGGCAACAACTTTACTACCGCTGCTCTCGACCGTATCTACTGCTCGCTACCCGATAGGACAGGTACGACGATGGGAGAGATAACGCCGGTACAGAACAAATCAGACCTGAACCACGCTACCGTCCTCGCCACTAACAAACAGAACGCCACCGCAAAAAACTGGGATGTACGGTACTACCAATACAGGACCATAATACTCGCTACTACAGGTACCTATACGTGCCCCCAGCCTAACACGAGCCGCTATATCACCCTTACCGTTACCGACGGGGCACACATAAAGCTCGACTTCAAGGCAGCCGCTGCCGCTACTCCCATACGTATCGTAAGCGGCAGCAGTACAAAAAATATCACCGTCGGTACCTCTTGGTATGGCACTGCCCCCTACACCGCCTACGGCACTACTATGACCATCTACGGCGACCTTACGGGCTTCGATTGCTCCGGCAACGAAGCAAACCTCACCGCCCTCGACCCGTCGCACAATACGGAGTTGATATATTTATATTGTAAAAACAATAGTATTAACAGACTCAACGTGTCGCAGAATACACAGTTGAAGGGGCTATCTTGTACAAACAATACTATTGGCAGTCTCATCGTGTCACATAATACGAAGTTGATAGGGTTAGATTGTGCCGGAAATCTGCTCACTTCCCTCGACGTGTCGAACAATACGCAGTTGATGGATTTATATTGTTCCTACAATTATCTTAGCGTCCTCGACGTGTCGAACAATATACAGTTGGAGAATTTATATTGCCATGGCAATAGTCTTAGAAACCTCGGCATATCGCAGAATACACGGTTGAAAAACTTATCTTGCCATGGCAACGACTTTACTACCGCCGTTCTCGACCGTATATACTGTGCCCTGCC
Source organism: Porphyromonadaceae bacterium (assembly GCA_905372605.1). Classification (GTDB taxonomy): domain Bacteria; phylum Bacteroidota; class Bacteroidia; order Bacteroidales; family Paludibacteraceae; genus F0058. The sequence goes on along the minus strand of CAJPPQ010000109.1, from coordinate 2,557 downwards.
CGTTAGGTCGGCCTCCGATGGTGCACGGATATTCCCATTGGGCGAGTCGTCGTCGGCAGCCGAGCAAAATATGGTGGCATCTACCAACGGCGCCAATGCCACTGCTAAAAACTGGCGAGTACTTAAATACAAAGAAGACGGCACCCATACCGACATAGCTACCACCGGTAGCTACGTGTGCCCCGAGCCAAATATGAGCAGCTATATCATCCTTACCGTAGCCAAAGACTCAGCTATAAGGCTCGACTTCCAGGCAGCTGCCGAGGGTACTACCATACGTATCGTAAGCGGAGGCAGAGCTCGCGATATCACCGTCGGCACCTCCTTGTATGGCAATACCTATACAGCCTATGGTACGGAGATGAAAATCTACGGCGACCTTACTGGCTTCGTTTGCAGCGGTAACAGAGGAAACCTTACCGCCCTCGACCCGTCGCACAATACGCAGTTGAAGTGGTTATCTTGTTCCGACAATAATCTCACAAGTCTCGACCTGTCGCACAATACTCAGTTGGAGAAGTTATATTGTAACAAAAATCAGCTCACGAGCCTCGACCTGTCGTACAATACTCAGTTGAAGCAGCTATTTTGCGAAGGCAACAACTTCTCCTCTCAGGCTCTCGACGATATATATTGTACTCTTCCTCTTAGGCAAGCCTCAGACCTTGCAGTGATATATCCCATATACAGCGCCTCTTCGTCATACAACGACACTGTCATTGCTACCAACGCACATAACGCCACCGACAAAAACTGGAGTGTGCTGTACTACAACAGTACCGACATATCTACTACCGGTAGCTACGTATGCACCCAGCCTACCATGGATAGCTATATCACCCTTACCGTAGCCAAAGACTCAGCTATAAGGCTCAACCTCAAGGCAGCCGCCGAGGGCACTCCCGTACGTATCGTAAGCGGAGGCAGAACTCGCTACATCACCGTCGATACCTCCTTGTATGGCTCTGCCTACTATACTGCCTATGGTACGGAGATGAAAGTCTACGGCAACCTTACTGGCTTCTATTGCAGCGGTAACAGAGGAAAAATCACCGCCCTCGACCCGTCGCACAATACGCAGTTGAAGTGGTTGGATTGTTCCTACAATCAACTTAGCAGCCTCGACGTGTCGCACAATACACAGTTGGAAAAGTTATATTGTAACAAAAATCAGCTCACGAGCCTCGACGTATCGAAGAATACGCAGTTGAAAACGTTATATTGCAACGGCAACAACCTCTCCACTCAGGCTCTCGACGATATATATTGTACTCTTCCTCTTAGGCAAGCCTCAGACCTTGCAGTGATATATCCCATATACAGCGCCTCTTCGTCATACAACGACACTGTCATTGCCACCAACGCACAGAACGCCACCGACAAAAACTGGATGGTGAAGTACTCCCAAGATGGTACCGACATACCTACCACCGGTAGCTACGTGTGCAGCGGCGGCGGCAGTGAGCCAAATATGAGCCGCTATATCACCCTTACCGTTACCGACGGGGCGGCTATAAAGCTCGACTTCAAGACAGCCGCCGACGGCACTCCCGTACGTATCGTAAGCGGTAGCAATACGCAAGACATCACCGTCGGCACCTCTTGGTACGACGGCCACTCTCCAAGTTCCTTTACCGTTACTGCAGGTAGTACCACTATGACCATATACGGCAACCTGACGTTTTTCAGTTGCTATGCAAACGGAGCTAACCTCACTGCCCTCGACCTATCGAAAAATACGCAGTTGGAGTGGTTAGATTGTGGCAGCAATCAGCTCACGAGCCTCGACGTATCGAAAAATACGCAGTTGAAAACGTTAGCTTGCGACGGCAACAACTTTACTACCGCCACTCTCGATGATATCTACTGTGCTCTACCAGATAGAACAGGTAAGGGTAATGGAGTGATAAGTCCGGTGGAAGACTCGTCTGATACGAACCACGCTACCGTCATTGCTACCAACGCACAGAACGCCATAGCCAAAAACTGGAAGGTACAGTACTACTCCGGCTCTGCCGACCTACCCGCTACTACCGGTAAGCATAAGTGCTCCGCTACCGATATAGCCGAAGCCGCCGCCGAGCCGGCACTCACCCTCTACCCGAACCCCGTGGCAGACGTGCTATACCTCTCGGCTACCGCTCGCACCGTACGTATATACGATATGTACGGCACCGAGGTAGCCCACGCCACCGATACCGACCGCGTAGAAGTATCGCACTTGCCGGCAGGCATCTACACCGTCAGAGCCGATGGCACAGTAGCTAAAATGGTAAAAAGGTAAAACCTAATTACGAATTACAAATTATAAATTACGATGTAGGGGCGAACTTGTATGTTCGTCCCTTTTTTATTTCCACCCGCTCGCTTCAACGATTAAACGATTACACGCTTCAACGATTGAACGTAATTCCTAATTGATAATTTACAAAAAGAGGCTACCCGAGAAGGTTGCCTCTTTAGTGTGTTTTGTCTGTAGTATTATAGATACACAATGCTTATTGTGGAGATTAGGGGAATCGAACCCCTGACCTTTTGACTGCCAGTCAAACGCTCT
>CAJPPQ010000108.1 GCA_905372605.1 Porphyromonadaceae bacterium | reverse complement strand
TGGATGGCGACTTGGAGGCGTTCATCAAAGCCTATCTGATGGAGTTCGGCGGGCAGTAGAGGCTTATATGTTACTTACGTTTATCGCCGATATATAGCGAGCATATACCACACGATAGTTTTTTGTAACTTACATCGACAAAGCCGTTTTTTTTCATAATCTCTGCCATCTCTCTATTCTGGGGGAAAGCCGATATCGATCGGGGCAGGTACTCGTAAGCCAATTTGCTTTTGGCGAATATTTTTCCAAGTATCGGCAGCAGATGAGAGTAGATTTTGTACCCTTCTCTTATGGGGAAATGTTCGGGAGTCGATAGCTCGAGTATTACGAGTCGTCCGCCCGGACGAAGTACACGCAGCATCTCGGATAGTCCTTCGTCGAGGTTCTCGAAGTTGCGTACCCCGAAAGCTACCGTAATGGCGTCGAACGAATTGCTGTCGAGGCTTAGGCGGCAACAGTTTTGCCGTTCGAACTCGATTGCCTTGCCGAGTCCGAGTCGGTCGACCTTTGTCTTTGCCTCTCTCATCATATTGTCGGATATATCGATGCCCAGTATCTTATGTGGCTGTAGCGACCTGTATGCCTCGATAGCAAAATCGCCTGTGCCTGTGGCTACGTCGAGTATGTTTTGCGGGCGGAGGTCGGTGAGGTACATAAGCCCACGGCGACGCCATCGTTTATCGAGATTCCACGACATGGTGTGATTCATTCGGTCGTAACTATGAGCTATGGTGTCGAACATACGCTCTACCTGCGTGCTTTTCGACTGATTGTTTTCGTCGTATGGCAATACTTTTTCTACTTTATACATAAAATATTGGTTGTTAGTTCAATCGACTATTTCTACCTTGAAGCTACCTACGCGGAAATTAACCTTTATAAGTACCGGACGTCGCTTGTAATCGTCTGTAAAATAGATAGCTATGCCCTCTTTGCTAAACATTTTTATGCCTGAGAATATAGGTGTGAATTTGTGGCATTTATACACCTTGCCTCTCTGTTTTATCTGTTCTTTGCCTCGGTAGACTACTCGTGTATTGTTGATTTTTTCGTCGAAATATATAGGAAATATTAGTGCGTCGTTAGGTTTGAGCTTGTCCCAGTTGTACGAACGCAGGGCAAATATCCCCGATACGATATCGTAGAATCGTTCCGACGTCTCGAATCGTCCTTTGATGGAACTCTCTACATAATCGTCGTGATATGTTACCTCTTCGTATTGCCTGTAGCCGCCCTCGTTGGCATTTCTTACGAATTTGTAGGGTTTCATCGTCTCAGTGGAGAAGATAGAGCGGAATACATCGTGGAAATGAAATATATCGTCGACGATACCTATGGCATACATGTCTATTTTCACGTCGTAACAATCTTTTTCGTCCCACTTTACTTTTTTCGAAGATATTATGACCTCTCCGCCCTTGATGAAACCATATTTTGCGTTGTATTTGAGGGTCTCTCCTTCGAAGTTAAACGACTGGGGTTGAGCATAAACCAACTTTATGGATATTATTGCAAGTGTAGCAAGCAATATATATTTCATATTTTGTAAAAATATATTTATTGTTATGTAAATGAACAATTATCTCATATCGTTCACCGATATTCCTTTGTATTGTCGGGGGTCGAAAGTGAATGTGCTATTGCTTGGTATCGGTCGGTAGCTGCCTACTTCGATATCTATCCTCTGCCCGTTTCTGAAAGCCGATTCGATCTTCGTTATATTGCTTGTCGATTTATTGATAAATACTCGTATGCGGAATAGATCATTGCTCTTGTCGTGCGGTAGAAGTGCTATGGCATACTCTTTGTCAGATACTACGGTAGGGTCGAAATCGACACGATATATACCTTTGTAGCTCTTTATGAAGCCTATCGGAGAGGTCTCTTGCAGCTCTTTTGTAGTTGGTGTGGTTATGGTTACTTCGTTTAGGTTTGGATAATATACCCACTGTGTTTTACCGTCGAAAAAGACCTCCATCTCTTTGTTTTTCAGATAAAACTTACTTCCCGATAGTCTTGCTTCTAATGTTTCGACTGTAGGTTTGTTGCTGTCGGTCTCTTTGATACTCATTTTTAATGTAGTACTACAAGCCGATTGGTTTATCTTCTCTGCAGCCTTGTCGAGTATGGCTATTGCCTTAGAGTCTGATTTAATGCGTCTTGTGGTAGGCTTCTGTGCTGCTACGGAAGTTATCGTAAGTATCGATATTATCATTATGACGATTCGTTTCATAATAAACGGTGATGTTATATTATTGTAATAATTATAATTGTGTATCTTTGACTTACTTTTTATATAAAAGTAAAAAAGAGTTTTTCACAGAAAAACTCTTTTTTGTCATCATTCATTTGCTTCTGCAACAACTCCGATTCTCTTTTGCCTGAGGCGACTTACATTCTTTCTTGTCGCCCGATTGGCATTCCTTTTTTTCTACCGCTTTCACTTCGTACCCCATTTTTTCGAGCGATTTTCGTAGCGATTCGGGAGTCGTCTTCTGTGACTGATATACTATCGTCAGCTTCTGTCCTTCGAGGTCGAATATCAAGTCTTTAACGCCTTTTTCGAAAGGTATTACCTTCTCTATACGGTTCTTACAATGGTCGCCATGCATATTGGGTATGAAAAACATGACAGTCGATTCTTTCTCTTTGGCGTTGATAGTCGTGATACCGACCAATAGTGCTATTACAATAACTAATTTATTTACCATACTATCCAATAATTTTTTATGAACTGTACTATTCGATACAAATATCCGTAAAAAGTTTAATCGAGATAGATTAAATAAATTTTTTGCCGTTGGGCATAGCCTCTACATCGGCTACAAACTGACGTATTTTGTACTCTTCGTCTTTGCGACAGATAAGCAATACATTATTGTATTGTGCTATCAGATAGCCTTGTAGACCATCTATTACTGCAAGATTTCCTTCGGGCATCACGATGATATTATCGGAGGCATCGTAAACTTTTTTCAGGCATTTATACGATACGTTGCCTTTCTCGTCTTTATATCCTAAGTCGTAGAGACTCTGCCATGTACCGAGGTCTGACCATCCGAAATCTGCCATAAGCACATACACATTGTCCGATTTTTCCATTATACCGTAGTCGATGGAAATATTTTTGCAAGTAGGATATATTGTATCTATATATTCTTGCTCTTTGTCGGTATTATAGAAGTCTTTTCCCTCGGCAAAGCGTACCGATATCTCGGGCAGATACTCTTCCAAAGCCTCTGTAATCGCTTGCATATTCCATAGAAACATTCCCGAATTCCAATAAAACTCACCCGATTTCAGGAAAATTTCGGCTATTTCGCGATTCGGTTTCTCGATGAAAGTTTTCACCTTGCGTAGTACGCTGTTGCCATCGGTGATCTGTATGTATCCGTAGCCGGTCTCGGGGCGTGTCGGTTTCATACCGAGTGTGAGCAGCGACCGACGGTTTTTGTCCACAAAATCGAGCCCTTGCCTCAATACTCTGATGTATTCCGTTTCGTCGGTTATAAGGTGGTCGGAAGGAACGACTATGATATTTGCATCTTCGCAACGTGATTTTATCTTATAGGTAGCGTATGCAATGCAGGGGGCAGTATTGCGTCTCATAGGTTCGAGAAGTATATGGTCGGGGTTCATCGAAGGCAATTGGCTTACAATTAGGTCTTTGTAAGCGGCATTCGATACGATGTAGATGTTTTCGGTGGGTACTAAATCTTTGAAACGATCGAATGTGATTTGCAGTAGCGAACGTCCGGTGCCGAAGAAATCCAAAAATTGTTTGGGGCAATCGGTCTTACTGAAGGGCCAGAATCGACTACCTACACCGCCTGCCATAATGATACAATAGTTATTTTGCATATCGTTTTGTGTGTTTTATGATTTTGGTTTAGAGTATGAATGCACAAAGATACAACCTTTTTCCCGATAAATAACCTTCATTTGATTTTGGTACACAAAGGTAATATATGTTTTTGTATAAAAAATTAAGGTCTAAAAGCCTTAGAAAATACTGTAAAAACGGTAATGAAAGGCGACAAAAAAGCTGCCTTCTGTCGAAGAAAGGCAGCCTTTTGCTTTGTGTGTGTGGATTCTCTCTTAACTGAGTCCCTCTATCTGTCCGTCGACGATGTCGATATAGCGTGCCTGTGGTTTTTTGGGCAGCCCCGGCATACGCATTATCTCGCCTGCGATAGCCACCACAAATTCGGCTCCGCTATTTACGACCAGATCCGTTACC
>CAJPPQ010000107.1 GCA_905372605.1 Porphyromonadaceae bacterium | reverse complement strand
TGGCAAAAGACCAGAACGGCAAACAGTATTTCATGGTGAAAAACTCTTGGGGGCTGTCAGGCAAATACAAGGGATTTTGGTATGCCTCAGAGGCGTTTGTAGCTTACAAGACTATGAATATCGTAGTGCATAAAAATGCTATTCCCAAAGAAATTCTCAAAAAATTGAATCTTAAATAATATTGTATTTTGTATGTTGCATATAAATATCACAGTGACTTATTATTTTTTTCGAGAAAAGGATTAATTTCGCGACCGAATATTACATCTGAAATTTTTTAATCACAAAAAGAAGTATATATATTAATATGGATAGTAAGAAGTGTTTCAGCGATTTGTGGCAACTTATAGGTAATACCCCTATGGTCGAATTGCATTATCGCTACAAAGGCAAACCGAGTAAAATATATGCTAAGGTAGAGTATTACAACTATTCGGGTAGTATCAAAGACCGAATGGCTCTGTATATATTGCAAAAAGCCTATCAGACAGGACAAATAAAACCTACCGATACGATAGTAGAGGCTACTTCGGGTAATACGGGTATATCGTTTGCCGCTGTGGGACGTGCTTTGGGACATAAGGTGAAAATCATCATGCCCGAATGGTTGAGCAAAGAACGCAAAGATATATTACGTTCGTTGGGAGCAGAGTTGGTGCTTGTCTCTAAAGGCGACGGCGGATTCCTCGGTGGTATGCATATCTGTGAGGAACTAGCAAAGCAAGACGGAATATTCCTGCCTTGCCAGTTCGAAAACGAAAATAATACCAACGAACACGCTCATACTACTGCAAAAGAAATAGAACTTCAGCTTGCCTCTGTAGGTCTTAAACCTGATGGAGTAGTGTCGGGAGTAGGTACCGGAGGTACTATAATGGGGGTAGGAAGATATATCAAGAGTGTCTATCCGAATGCTCAAATATGTCCGATAGAACCTGCCGAAAGCCCCATACTATCGAAAGGTTTTAAATGTGGTTCGCATCGTATTCAGGGCTTTACCGATGAGTTTGTGCCTCGTATAGTGCAGCTCGATAAGCTCAACGAGATAATACAGGTAAGCGATGGCGACTCTATAATAGCCGCTCAGAAGATGGCAAAACAGCTTGGACTTGCAGTGGGTATATCGTCGGGTTGCAACGTAGTGGGTGCTATCAAACTCAAAGAAAAACTCGGCGACAATGCAGTAGTAACTACATTCTTACCCGACGACAACAAAAAATATCTCTCTACCGATCTCGTATGCGAAGAGCCTATGAAAGACGAATATGTATCAAAAGATTTGGTATTTGAGGGCTTCCATACAATAAAGCGACTGAGCGAATCTATTATACCTCAATAGTATAATAGTTCTACTTGTAATACATACAAAAAAATCATTTTTTATCAGTAACATAAAAATAGAAAATCAATTTATGAAGAAATTATTTAGTTTCAGTTTGTTTATAGCGATAACTTTGCTAATAGGATTAAGTTCTTGTAAGAAAAATCAACCTAAGGAACCGGACAATGATACTAATTCTCGTCAGAGGAATGTGGTGTTGTTAGAGTATTTCACAGGTCAGAAATGTGGTAATTGTCCTGCGGGTATCAAGCACGTATTGAGAAACCTTAAGGGAATGGAAGATAAGGTAGCTTTTGTGGCTCATCACGTTGGTTTCTATGAAGACGATTTCACTATTAAAGAGAGTGTTCCTCTTATGTTTTTTTACGAGACCGAAAACACTTATGCTCCTGCAATGATGCTGGATAGAACTTACATTAACGGAAAGGATTCTAAAGATAACGATGCAGTGATATTCTTTGTAGGTAAATTTGAAAAGTCCGATATAGAGAAAATGCTGGAAGTTCCTGCCGGAGCAAGTATGAAATTGACTACCTCGCTCGACGAATCGGGCTCTACTCTTACGGTAAAAGTATCGGGCAGGCTCTACGACGAGTATCCGAATGCTAAGATAAATGTCTACATTACTCAAGACTCTATTAAAGGATACGAGCAGTCGGGTGTTGACGACTGGCAAAATTACTATCATAGAAATGTAGTACGTGCATCTCTTACAGGTAATTGGGGTGAAGATATAGGAGTATCAAAAGGCGATTATAGTAAGGAATATACATATACTATTCCCGATAAGATTAGAGGTAAGTCCGGATTAAGTATAAAGACCGATGTAAATAAAATGTCGGTAGTAGCTTTTATAGCAGAAGTAAATGATGTAGCGAATGTTAAAGGAGCGCGTAACAATAAGGTACTCAATGCGGCAATTGCCAAAATAAAATAAAGTTAATATTTTTCTATAAGACTAAGGCTGTCTTTTTTGCCTATCAATTCATTGGTGTATGGGCGAAAGACAGTCTTTCTTTTTGTAATCATCTATACATCTGTTTTTTAGTCAGAGGTATGAAAAGTTTGTTCGCTCGATAACGATAAAAAGATTATCTTTGCATAGCGAAAAAAGGTAATGTACTATTATGTTAGAATTTAGATCCGTTCAGGTAAGCGACCGACGGCTTGTACAGTCGTATATATCGAGTATGCCATACAGAAATTGCGACTTGTCATTTGCCAATATATTTGTCTGGAGTTTCTTGTACGATACCCGAATAGCCGAGTACGGAGGCTCTCTGTTTGTAAAATATAAATTTCACTCTAAACCGTTCTATATGATGCCTTTCGGTAGATGTGATTTGAAGACAGCCATCGAAAAGGCTATAGAAGACTCTACCGGCGACGACCTTCGTTTTTGTATGCAAGGGCTGAGCCCCAAAATGAAAGCAGACATAGAGGAGGCTATGCCCGAAACATTCTCTTTTACTTCCAATCGCGATTATTCCGACTACATATATCTCAGAGACGACTTAGTAGGTCTCTCGGGTAAAAAATATCAACCTAAACGCAATCATATACATCAGTTCATACGCAGTTACCCACAATATAGATTTGTTCCTATTACTCCCGATATCATACCTCAGTGTATGGAGCTCGAAAGCTATTGGAAGAGTGTAAACGAAGACGAGAAAGACAAGACGTATATTGCACTCGACTCAGAGCGCCAAGCCATACGGAGGGCTTTCGACAACTACGAGGCGTTAGACCTCTTGGGTGGTGCCCTATTGGTCGATGGTAGAGTAGTGGCTTTCACATACGGCTCGCCAATAAATGGAAATACGTTCGATGTGGCGGTAGAAAAGGCAGATGCAAATTATATCGGAGCTTACACTGTGATAAACAATGAGTTTGCGAAGACTATCGACCCTAAATATGTGTTTATCAACCGTGAAGAAGATCTCGGAATGGAGGGGTTACGCAAAGCAAAATTGTCGTATCATCCCGCAGAAATATTGGATAAATATACCGCAAAACTTATCGATAAGTAAGTATGATTCTCTCTGTAAAAGAGCAGACTAAGAGGCTATGGCAAGATACGTTCGGCGATACAACAGACTTCGTAGACTTATATTTCGACCGCATATATACGGATAGTATCAATCATACGGTAAGGCTTAGTAATGGAGTAGTCGTATCGGCTCTGCAGGCAATTGAGATGCCATTCAAAGTAGACGATAAGATATTTCGTACGGCTTATATATCGGGAGTGGCTACCGATAAAAATTATCGTAGGTGTGGATATATGTCTCAGCTTCTTGAGTCTGCGCATAGAGAACTTATGGCAGCGGGTATAGATGCTGCGTGGCTTATACCCGACGCCCGATATTTGTTTGATGTATATGCTAAATTTGGCTATCGTACTGCCTTTTATAAAAGCTATAGAACGATAAACGTTGCTTCTTCTGATATTTATAACGATTTGACGATAAGTGAAATAAATGGCTCGGAGGTGGATGCCGTTTTTGAATACTTTCATAGAAAACAGATGGAGCAGGAGGCTGGAGTATTGTTTGCGAGAGATTTTTTCGGTGTAATTGTAGATACTTTTATATTGGAAAACAATCCAATATATATACATCGTACGTCAGGTGAAATATCGGGATTGGTTTTTGCTCTCAGTAATGGTACTGTACTGAAAATATTCGCCGATAGCCCTTATATAGAGCGGGGTATGCTCTATTGCTTGGCTCATCGGATAGGTAGAGATACTATAATCGTTAAAACAAACGAAAAGGATATCCCTTATGGTATGATGTTGTTTTTTAATCGAGATACGGACATCTCCGAATACCTCCCACAAGTATCGTTGATGCTCGACGAATAACCACACTATCAGCTTAAAACTTCCAGCTTGCCGATATTTTGAAGTTGGTGCCTGGCATAGGGTAGTTGAGTACTACGTCGTACTGTTGGTTGAAAATATTATTTACGTCGGCGTTTACGTATAGT
>CAJPPQ010000106.1 GCA_905372605.1 Porphyromonadaceae bacterium | reverse complement strand
AAAACGCTCTAAGACGGGAGGCAAGGGACTCGACGGCGTTGTCCGCAAAGGCGAAAATTATTTCAACACGTTCATACCGCTGATGAAAGACAGGAAAAAGTAACATTCTTAATATGATAAGTTGCTCGATAAGTGATTATTTTTAGACATTAAATTAAAAAATAGGGCTTAACTTCTAAATGAAATCAGCCCTGTTTTTTATCCAATCCAAAACTTTCATCGTACTGCACAAAAAAAGAGGCTACCAAACAATTTGATAACCTCCGCTTTTATGAAATGAAAAAAATTATTTTTCTATTGCTGCAATACCAGGTAAAACTTTACCTTCTATAGCTTCGAGCAATGCTCCGCCACCAGTCGATACATAACTTACGCTATCGGCAAACCCAAATTTATTTACACACGCCACAGAGTCGCCTCCACCGACGAGAGAGTAAGCTCCTTTCTTTGTTGCATTTACTATCGCTTGTGCGATGGCGAACGAACCGTGCGAAAAATTGTCCATCTCGAATACTCCGGCAGGTCCGTTCCATAGTATGGTCTTCGAACTTTCGATAACGTCGGCAAAGAGTCGTTCGGTCTTAGGTCCGATGTCCATTCCTATCCATCCGTCGGGTATTTTGCCGTCATCGACGAACTGAGTATTTGCATCGTTTGCAAACTTGTCGGCTATTTTAGCATCGACAGCCATCACGAGTCTCACTCCTTTTGCCTTAGCTTCCGATATTAGTTCGAGTGCCAGCGATAGTTTGTCGTCTTCGCAGATAGAGTTTCCGATTTTGCCTCCGAGAGCTTTTGTAAACGTATAAGTCATACCTCCCGTAACGATAAGGTTATCGACTTTGTTCATAAGGTTGCGTATGATATCGATTTTGGAGCTTACCTTCGAGCCTCCCATTATAGCGGTAAACGGACGCTTCGGGTCGTGCATAACATTTTTTACTGCATTTACCTCTTTTTCCATCAAGAAGCCATACATTTTATGGTCTTTGTCGAAAAAGTCGGCTATCAGAGCCGTAGAGGCGTGTGCTCGGTGAGCAGTGCCGAATGCATCGTTTACATAGCAATCTGCATACGATGCGAGCGTGGCTGCAAATTGCTTTTGAGCCTCCTTCATTGCCTTTTTGGCTTCTGCTTTTTGCGTTTCGTCGAGGGTTTCGATATTTCGGGGTTTCCCCTCTTCTTCGGCGTAGAACCGAAGATTCTCGAGCATCAGTGCTTCGCCGTCGCCGAGAGCATCCACTTGGCTTCGGGCTTTGCCGCAATCCGGAGCGAATGCTATTTTCACTCCGAGATATTCCGACACAGTATCGACGATTTGCCGTAGCGAATACTTGGGGTCCGGATTCTTTTCGGGACGTCCAAGATGCGATGCAATGATAAGTCGTCCGCCATCGCCGATAATCTTTTTCAGAGTAGGCATTGCCCCGCGTATGCGAGTATCGTCTGTAATTTTACCGTTTTCGAGTGGTACGTTGAAATCCACTCGTACGAAGGCTCTCTGTCCTTTGAAATTGTAATCTTTGATATTCATAATATTTTAATTTTGGTTTATTTCGAATCTGTCAATTGCCCGACGTATTGTCGTCGATGATTACATTATCGATTTTGTCGATTATAAGACCGGTATTTTCCGTAGATGTATCCGACGGTTTTTCTTCGGGGAGAGGATATTTTCGTTTGTTGAATATTCTGAAAAGATGTACGCTATCAATTTGTAGTCGTCGTACGAGTTCCGACGAGCGAAACATATTTACCTCTATCTTCGTCGGAGCCACGTCGGTACGTTGCTTTGGCGTGAATGTATATCGATATGTCTTGGAGTTGGCGATAATAGGGCACTTCAATATTTTCGTCGAACCGTCGGAGTAGGTTATTGTAAGCTCGACATCGGATTTTGCCATCGTGTCTTTGCCGTTCGAAATTTTATCTGCCCGCATCAATAACTTGAATATATATTTATCTTCGAGAGCAAAACTGTCTTTACTTTCGACGGTAAATCTCAGACTGTCGGTCGGCGGCGTAGCTTCGAACGTATATCGGGGCTCGAACCGATACATCTCGATAGTATCGAGTTGTCGCAGTTGGTCGGTGATTTTCTCCTCCGGATGGAATTTGTAGTTTGCTACCTCCGATTTCAGTGTATCGATACGACTTTTGACATTGTCGTATATTATCTCGATATATTTCGGGTTTTCGGTGTACCATTTGAGCGATGCGAGATATTTCGCTTCGTCGATACCGTATTTTGCGTATACGTCGTTGTAAAGTTTTTTACGTTCTTCGGTCGATATTTTTTCGTCGTAGGTATATATTATAGCCTCGGTGAGTGTGAGTTCGTAAATGATGTTTTCCATCTTTTTTTCGCCGATTACGCCTATTGGTTTCATCTTGCAAGCGGTAAGTAATATAGCTAAAAAAAGATATACGATAAGTCTCTTTTTCATTGTCTTTTGTGGTGTATGAAATAAATATGATATTTACGATATCTGGCTGTAAATGTCGACTATTTCGTTAGCATCTAGGCGGTCGAAATGTTCACGGAAAATAGTAACGAAACTCCCGCTCATCTCTACCGAGGCAGGCGATATGGAAAGCCTTTTCTGAGGATCTTCTTCGAAGAATTGCCACGGACGGAATTTCTTCCTCGGGAATACGAAAATCCGATACTGCCCATCTTCGTAGCAGCATATTAGATTAAGCATATTATCTGTGATGTATGGCATAAAATATTTTTGCAAAACTACTTTTGCACGCAGCGGGTCGGCTGTAGATATTACGAATGCTTTTCTCAGATACTTCCTAATCGAAGTAAGTGTAAGTTTATCGTCTTGCTCTACTGTTTCGAAATATCGTCGGGGCAGAGTAGAGTAGTCGCCTACGACGTTGAAATAACGTTTCTCTGCCGCTTGGAAATGCAGATGAAACGGAGCCGAAGCCCCACAATTTGCTCCGTTGAAGAAGACTGCGAAATTCGTCAGATTGCGGGTAAAATAGAGATATTCGTCGAAGTATGGCAGTATCTGCTGCGGTATATGTTTTTTATATACGATAGTAAAATGTATCGGGAAAATCGGATAGGGATTCACCAATACTTCGAAATCACCTACCACGATAGATTTCTGTTCTTTCGGGCGGCGGTCGGAACATAAGAAACAGCTATCGTTCGATGAATCTACTGCGGCGGCAGCCTGAGAGTTGTTAGGCAAATGCCTCATTTTCTCGAGCTTTCGCTGCACCTCTACCATCGTTGAGCGTATTCGTGCGGGATTGCATACGACATCGATACCGAAATCACCGAACTCTATTCTTTTCGATACGCTTGCCTCGAGGTCGGCGTATTTGTTGCGAGCCAGCTGCCAATTCTCTATCTCCGACTCGAAAAGCCTGTATACCTCCTCTTGCAACATCTTATCGTCAGAATTCCACAATTACTTTGTCCATTTCCAGACCCGATTTGTGGGTCGTAAGATAGTGTACGGGCTTTCCGTCGGCGTTGCCGATGATAGTATCTTTGCGAACTCGGTGTGTGTGACCTCCGAGAATGATATCGATATTCTTACTTTTGGCAGCCAGAGTAGAGTCGTTTGCTCTGCCATCGGTAAAATATCCGAGATGCGACAGAGCTATTATATAATCGACCCCGGCGTTTCGCAGACTATCGGCATAGTAATTGCCCCTCTCGATTGGGTCGAGGTACTTTACAGGTTCGAAATTCGACATCAATATAAGGCTTTCGGGCGAAACACCGAAACCGACGACGGCTATCTTTAGCCCTCCTCGTTCGAATATTGCGAAAGGTTGCACCAATCCTTCGAGTGGTGTTCCCTTCACATCGTAATTGCACGATACGACGGGGAACGATGCCAGCCGCAGAAACATTGCCAACGTATCGAGTCCGTAGTCGAACTCGTGATTTCCGAGAGTTATCGCATCGTATCCGAGACGATTGTAGGCGGCTATCTCTATCCGTCCGTGATATATGTTGAAGTATGGTGTACCTTGCACTATATCGCCTGCATCGAGCAATAGATTAAGCGGATAAATTTTGCGAAGACTATCGACGAGGTCGGCTCTGGCAGCGAAGCCACCTTTATTGCCGTTTTTGGGCTCTACCTGCGAATGAGAGTCGTTGGTACAGAGTATCAAGAGTTGTTGTTTCTTCGGGGTACAACTTACCAGTAATGCAACTATGCCCCATATATATACTATCTTTTTCATATCTTCTTTACTTCATTACCTTTTTGTGCTGTTATCGGTTTGCCTTTTCGGGTATTATATCTGATATAGTCCATTATCACCTCGCGTAGCGTCGCCTCGAAGGCATATATCGACGTATATTTCGCCAACGGATACAGATAATCGTTGCCAAACGAG
>CAJPPQ010000105.1 GCA_905372605.1 Porphyromonadaceae bacterium | reverse complement strand
TTGCCCGACGAAACGATTTTCTCCTGCATTTGTCGAGATATTTGGCTAAGGTCGTTATCGACCACGGCAAGCGAAATATTTTTTACGTCCATATTGGCTATCAATGGAAATACCGCCAACGCCACAAAGGGCAATGCTATTACCATTTTTGGTAAAAAACTATTTCTCAAAAACTGTTTAAACTCTTTTTCCAATAAATATCGCAACATAATCATACAGTCTTTAATAGGTTGTTATTCAATTCTTTTGTTAAATTTCTCTACGCTTAATGCCAAGAGGAACAGCGCCATTCCGCCTAAAACGGTCAATTCTTTGGTGATGGCTGCAATGCCTGCACCTTTTATCATCACATTTCGAGCGGCTTCTATAAACCATTTGGCAGGGATTATCTGTGCCAACCATTGTAAAACAAGTGGCAGATTTTCAATCGGGAAAATCATTCCGGACAACATCAATGTCAGTATCACCCCTATTACAGCCGAAACAAGCAGCGCTACAATCTGCGACGGAGCAATAATAGAGATAAGTACTCCAAGCGACAGACAAACGAAGATGAAAACCAAAGATAAGCCTATCAGTAAGACCGGACTCCCCACAATCGGTACTTTTAGTACAAAAACCGAAAGCAACAATAAAGATGTAAGATTAAATAGCGATAAGATGAGATAGGGTGCGGTTTTGGACATAATGATTGTCATAGGTTTTATGGGCGAAACGAGAAGTACTTCCATCGAACCGGTCTCTTTTTCGCGGGCAATGGCAACGGAAGTCATCAGTGTACAAATCAGCATCAATACTATTCCCAAAACACCCGGAACAATATTGTACGTGCCTTTCATCGTGGGGTTGTAGAGCAGTTTGATTTCGCAATGTATGCGAGGCAGAGGTGTGCCGATTTGCGTCGGGGCGTTACCTGTGACTATCGGGCTACTGTTGATGATTGCGGTTGCATAATTGACAAGCGTTGAGGCGGTGTTGGGGTCTGAGCCGTCTGCAATCAGTTGAACGGTTGCGTTGCCACGATTGAGATTCTCATTGAATCTCGGTTCAAAAACCACTATAATACCGATGTCGCTATTTTTCAAGGTTTGTTCCACTTCCGAAATATCCGAAAGATAGTGGTCGATGATAAAATACTCACTGGTGGATAGGCTATTGACAATTTGCTGCGTTGCCACGTCTCTCGAAGGGTCGAATACCGCTACACGGGTATTTCTGATTTCGGTACTAATACCTAAACCAAAAAGGATAAGCATCAGTATGGGCAATATCAGCAAGATAATCATTGTCCAAGTATCGCGAAAAATATAGCGGAACTCTTTTTTGAAAAATGCGATAAACTGCGAACTCGCCTTCGGTTGTTTCGATTTGGGATTATTCATTGTAAAAATGTTTTTTTAGTTATCGCCTCTTTTGGCTCCTCTTGCCAATTTTGTAAAAACTTCGTCCATTGAAACCGCCTCAAATTGCCGTTTCAGGTTTGCAGGCGTGTCAAGAGCGTCGATTCGTCCGTCAACCATAATAGAAACACGGTTGCAATACTCGGCTTCGTCCATATAGTGGGTTGTAACAAATACGGTTATACCGTCGGAGGCTGCTTTGTAAATCAGTTCCCAAAACTGACGGCGTGAGACAGGGTCAACGCCTCCCGTCGGTTCGTCCAAAAATACAATTTCGGGGCGGTGGATAATGGAGACGGAAAACGCCAATTTCTGTTTCCAGCCGAGAGGCAACTCTTTTACAAGTGTATTTTTTTCGCTATCGAAATCCAATGAAACGAGCATTTTGTCGATTATTTCGGATATTTTTTTGCGTGGCACTCCGTAAATGCCTGCATACAACCGCATATTTTCCCAAACTTTCAGGTCTTCGTAAAGTGCGAATTTTTGGCTCATATATCCAATGTGTTTTTTCACCTCTTCCGATTGCTGCGATATATCGAAGCCCGCAACGGTACCGCCTCCCGAAGTGGGGTTACTTAATCCGCACAACATACGCATAGCGGTAGTTTTGCCCGCACCATTGGCTCCGAGGAAACCGAATATTTCTCCCTTTTCTACCTCAAAACTTATATTGTCCACTGCCGTAAAGTCGCCGAAACGCTTGGTTAGATTTTCTACTTGTATCACTGCGTTTTTCATATTCGAGAGTTGGTTAAATTCATAAAACAATCCTCAATAGTTGGTTCGATTTCTTTGATTTCCACTCCATTATATCCCAGTTTCTGCAAATAAAATTTCAATTCATCGCATAACTTTTCGTTATCGTACCGAAAGGTTATGTGGTGGAATTCTCCAAAAGTATGACAGGTCTCGGTGCTTTCGAACTTCCGCAAATCTGCTAACAAACAGCTCATATTGTCGGCTTTGACTGCGAAAATCTTTTGCGGTATTTTGTCGATTATTCCCTGAGGTGTATCGATGGTCATAATCGAGCCTTTTTGTATCATTGCAATACGGTCGCACATCATCGCCTCGTCCATATAGGGCGTGGAAACAACAATAGTAATTCCTTCGCTTTTCAGTTTTTGCAACATTGCCCACAACTCTTTGCGACTCACAGGGTCGATGCCAGTGGTAGGCTCGTCGAGGAATAGTACAAGCGGACGGTGTATCAAAGCACACGAAAGAGCAAGCTTCTGTTTCATACCTCCCGAAAGTTTGCCTGCCATACGGTCTTTGAACGGTTCTATCTGGCTGTATATATCTTTGATTAGGTCATAATTTTCGACAATGGTGGTGCGAAAGAGCGTTGCGAAGAAATCGAGATTTTCCTCGACCGTCATCGTTTGATAAAGCGAAAATCGTCCGGGCATATAGCCTACGTTTTCGCGAATGCGACAGTAATCTTGCACGATATCCCAGCCATTAAGCGTTGCTGTGCCGCTATCGGCAAGGATAAGCGTGGTCAGAATGCGGAAAAGCGTGGTTTTACCTGCACCGTCGGGACCGATAAGTCCGAATATTTCCCCTTTGCCGACCGAAAAACTGATTCCCGACAACGCCTGCACTTTGCGGTATTGCTTGCTTATGTTGTGTACTGTTATCATTTTTTACCGCTCGATTCTTGATTGAAATTCACTTCCCCGTACATACCGATTTTCAGATAGCCATCGTTTTTTACCGTTATCTTTACAGCATAAACAAGGTTTGCTCTTTCGTCTTGCGTTTGAATGGTTTTGGGTGTAAATTCCGATTTGTCGGAAATCCACGATATTGTCCCCTTGTATTCTCGTCTCTTTTTTTCGCCGAAATCGGCAAATACTCGCACATTCTGACCTATTTTCAGCTGTGTAAGCTGTGCCGAAGTTACGAAAGCCCGAAATGTAATATTTTGCAAATCGGCAATTTTATAAAGCGGTTTGCCGACGGTGGTCAATTCGTTTACCTTGGCTATTTTGGCAAGTACCGTTCCGTTTTGCGGAGCTGTGAGGCGGTGTTTGACAAGCTGGTCTTCGAGTTGCTCTATTTGAACCTGCAAGGTTGCCACATCGTCGCTGATGCCGTCGCTTGATATTTTTAACGACGACTGCTGAGCGTTAATCTGTTTTTTCAACACTTCTATTTGTGCGTTCACATCGTCCAACTGCTTTCGAGTCGCGGCATCGCCCGCAACCAATTTTTCGAGGCGGGTTCGCTCTGTTTGGGCAGTTTGCAGTTGTGCCTGCAATGCCGAAAGTTGTACGGCAATATTAGGTTTTCTACCCTGCAAAGCTCGTATCTGACTCTCCAACTGTCGCTTTTTCAGATACAACTGTGTGCTGTCGATATAGCCGATTATCTGCCCTGCGGTAAGCTCTTGCCCCTCTTCCACATCGAACTGACGAATTACGCCTGTGGCTTCGGCAGAGATGATTGTCCCTTCGGCTTCGAATGTCCCCGAAGCCTCGAAATCGTTTTTACTGCCACTACAACCAACGAACAATGAGTAAATTACGATTAATAGTGTCCATTTTGCTTTTTTAATCATTGATTTATTATTCATATCGCTTTAATTTTTATTGATTTAATTTCCTGTTGTTGTTTTTACATTGTATTGATACATAATCAATTGTATTTCGTGCAAGATAAGATTTTGCCTCGCTTGGGCTTCGGCATTGACGGCAATAAGATAATCGTTGGTGGTTGCAGTGCCGTTTTCCAACTGTGTTTGTGTGGCATTTTTAACGTTTTCTCGCAGCTTGATAATCTCGCTGTCGTCAGTAATCAGTTCCTGCATTTTCGAAATTTCGGCACGTTGCTGACTTAACGCAAGGTTGGTATTGAATAAAAATATCTCTTGCTGAAGTTTTATACTTGCCTGATTCGTCGCAACTTGTTTTCGTTCGTTTTTGGCGGTATAAAGTCCCGACAAATTCCAACTCAATCGTACGCCTGTGA
>CAJPPQ010000104.1 GCA_905372605.1 Porphyromonadaceae bacterium | reverse complement strand
GTAGCAGGTTACTCCCAAACAAAAACTATGAAAACAATTTTTTAACAATTAACATCAATTAATTTCGGCACAAAGGTAGTACATTTTTTTGATACGTACATCAAAAAAAAACGTTAATTTTGCGGAGATGTATTATACTACTCATTTAAAAAATAATATGTGATATGAAAACTAATGATTTAATCACTTCTGCCTTAAGTCAGAAATTAAAATGGAAAAAAACACAGACAAATGATGTTTTGAATGCGTTTATAGAAATAATCCGCAAAAATCTATCGGAAAACAACGATATCGAACTGTTGGATATAGGTCTCCTCGAAAATCGGATAAAAGAGCAAAAAATTATCGTTAATCCCAAAACACACAAAAAGATATTGTATCCTCCTAAAAATGTTTTGGAGTTGAAAGTATCGAAGCAATTACAAGAACATTTAAAAACAATAGAAAAATGAAGACAATTACGAAAGAAGACATTATCAAGCAGTTGTCGGAACAGACAAATCTGCCACAGGAGCAAATAGAGATATTTGTCGAGAAACTCAATAGCACCATAATAGAAAAACTTGAGACAGATAAGTCTGTGAATATAGAAGGTTTGGGAGTATTACGGCTTGTGTGGTCTAACTATCACAAGAATACGAAATTACGCGAAGGAGAGCCCACCGAATTTTATAAACTCAGATTCGAAGCAGAGGAGCAAATAAAAGAGCTTGTAAACAAAGAATTTGGCTTTCTTGCGCCCGTAGACCTCACAGAAGCATCGGAAGATATGCCTCTAAATGCTCTATCGAAGCAGGCGGAAGAGATAAAAGATATTTTGTGTGAAATACAAGAGGTAGACAATGAGGCGATTACTAATACCGAATCGGGTACAAGTAGTATGGTTATCGAATCGGGTAGTGTCGTGATAGAGAGCAATATATCCGAGAGTCCAAAGATAGACACAATAGTTACTGAGCATAGCGAACCGACGAACACAATACTATCGTATCCGAGAACATTTGAGGTAGATACGATAGAAGACTATTCGAGCGATGATGTAGTGATAAAAGACTCTCGTCGATGGTTATGGATATTGCTGATATCCATAGGGGTAGGAATACTTGTGGGAGGATTCGTGTTTTTCAATTATAAATATAACTTTGTTGACTTCGATATGTTACTCGGCAGTAAAGTAGATAAAACTATTGATGAAGAGGTAGTTCCCGATACTATTGATAGCACAGCGATGAAAAATACAGATAGAGATACACTATTTTTCGAAAATAGGAGATATGATGAATTTATTGATACCGTGAAAGTTACAGAAGGAGTTACATTGGTACAATTATCCTTGAAATATTATGGTAATAAGGCATTTTGGGTATATATATACGAGGCTAATAAAGATATATTGCCGAGTGCCAATCATATTGCTCTTGGAACAAAAATAAAAATACCTTCGATGCCTAATATTTTTATTGACCCCAATGATACATTTGTCATGAACAATGTTAAAAAACTAAAAAATCGTTATGTCGAGTGATATTTTTCGGCAAAAAATTGCAATTGTGTTCGAAAATGATTATTTTTGCCACGAATTATTTTTCCATGACATATATAATCTTATTTATTAACTAATAAACTGATAAAACAATGAGACTAAGACTTACATTTATGTTGTTGCTCGCTGCTTTGTTGATATTTCCGAAGCATGCTAATGCAACGTGTCCTTTTGTTACGTCAAATGTGCAGGTGTCACATACTGCTGTACCCCAGCCAGGTATTGTGATTACGTGGTTACCAGACATTGCAAATCTCGGTGTTACTAAGTATGATATCGTCTTGGAGTTGACTATCACTACTCCTCATAGGTTCGATACTATTCATTCGGGTATACAGCCATCTCGCTTTATTCCTTATACGGCACTGTGTAACGGTGAGTACCTATTGTATATCATTACGATATGCCCCGATGGGACGAGGAGCGTACCTTCTGCTCCTGTAAATTTATCGATTATTTCCGATAAAGCTTGTTATCTGGGTACTACTATCTGCCCGGGAGTTACTATCGATGCTACCTCTATCGATATTATGAGTGGTAGCAAGAAAATTACTATCCCGTGCGACCAAACTAAATACACGCTAAAGCCGGAATTGAAGGTAGTGGGCGGCTCTATTGTAGACTATGTGGTGAAGCCGATACCTTTTTCGCCCCCGTACCCTCTTACCGACGGAGATGATATCCCTCTTACCGAAGATGATGCTTATTCGGGGGTTACGTATCTGCCGTTTAGATTTTGCTTTTATGAAAATGTTTACAATCAGTTGCTTATGGGACCTAACGGCTTCCTGTCGTTCAATACTCAGTATGCCAATCAGCATTGTGGATATATATTGACTTCGTATAGTACAAACCTACCTATACCGAACTTTGGAATGCCAAACTACGATTGGCGAAATGCAATATATGGAGTATTCGAAGACATAGACCCTCGTAAAGCTAAATCTTTAGGAGTTGGATCTTTCAAATGGGGAATTCGAGGGAATGCTCCGTGTAGAGTATTTGTGAATTCGTATTTCGATATTCCACTTTTCTCGCACAACGAACTGAAACAGTCGTATCAGATTGTATTGTATGAAGGTACGAATATTATAGATGTCTATGTACAGAAAAGAAATTTGCCTACTTCGTGGAATGGTAGAAGAGGGATAATCGGTGTACAAAACAAAGATGGTACCAAAGCAACTTGTGCTCCAGGAAGGAATATAACAGACATATGGTCGACAAAGGGACCTAATGGTAGAAATAAACCTGAGGCGTGGAGGTTTGTACCTGTTACTCAAGACAAGAGATATACTATGACTTGGACGGATATGAATGGTAAGGTATTAGGGACGGGAGACTCTATTACTGTAGACTGCCGCAATTTCGTGAGAAACAAGATTATAGCTAATCTCGAAGTGGAGCCTTGTAGCGGCGGTAAGAGCATATATAGAGATACGGTAATATTAGGATTCGACAAAGCAGAACAAGTTGAGTACGATACTATTTGCCAGACAGAGCCATACAAGAAAAAAGGATGGGATATACCACCTCAATACATAGTAGGTGACTACGAATTTTTCAGGTCTGCCTCGGGGCTTGTAGATAATTTCTGTGGATGCGATACGGTATATACTCTCAGACTTAGAGTAAACAAACGTCCGACTACGGATACTGCCGTCATAGCTTGCTTGGGCGATACAGTATGGCTTGGTAATAAGTTTTCTGTGGGAAGAGGTTTCTTGCTCGATACTATCAAAAACGGCAACAAGTGCGATAGCATAGTGGTTATGAACGTACAACGCTATCCGTCTACATCGGCTGCTCTACAAAATGTACCCGAAATATGTGCCGATGCAGGTTCGTTTGTACTTGGTTTTGCCAAGACTTTGGGTGATATCATACCGTCGCAGTACAAAATAGATTTTGATGCTGCAGCAGAAGCAGCCGGTTTTGTAGACCAATCGGGAACATTTGATACTACTACATATAATTTGACAGTCTTAATGCCCGCTAAGATATATCCTGACACATACTGTGCTGATATTTCGTTTGTTGATACAACGTATAATTGCGAAGGTTCTGCATTTAAACTCTGTTTTGATGTCTACTATCCGGATACTATAATGCAGCAGAAGTGGGGCGATGTTATAGCTCTGAAAAACAAGCATTATAATGGCGGTTTCGAAATAGCCGGTATACAGTGGTACAAAGATATCGACGGTATACCGACACCTATTGTAGGGCAGACGAAAGGTACATTACAGACGGGAGTTGTCAAAGGCTCTTCGTATAGAGTAGAAATCACACGCCCAGACGGCACTAAGATGTTGTCTTGTCCGTTATTGATAAAAGACGGCAAACCGTCGCGACCGGTAATAGTGGTAAGTGACAATATCATATCAATATTCCTAGGTAGGGGTAAATCGATTGTAAATCTTTGGACGATAAGCGGTATATTGCTCAAAACGTCTCAGCCAAACACTCCTTCTTACGAAATGTCGGTTCCCGAAAGAGATGGTACTTATTTGCTCGAAGTAATCTCAGAAGATGGTACAAGAGAGGTTAAACCTGTAGTAGTCAATAGGAGCAGATAGGTGATTTTCGTAAGAAAAAATATTTGTTAAATGAAGAAAGACTCCTCTAAACGAATAGGGGAGTTTTTTGTTTGTGTAGAATTTTGGTAAGCCAGCAGGTAATTAATAAGATTTACATTGTCGGTTTGAGATAAAAATATTATCTTTGTAAGTCTTTTTAATAGACTGCAGTAGAGTAATGTTATACGGATATTTAATTGTAAATCATAAATATATATGAAAAGAGACACAAGAATCTTCGAGTTAATCGAGCAGGAACGCAACCGTCAGTTGCACGGTATAGAGC
>CAJPPQ010000103.1 GCA_905372605.1 Porphyromonadaceae bacterium | reverse complement strand
TTCTAATCACATTCATAAGTTAGTGAATTATTTATATTATACTTCTTTAAAATCGGCACAAAGGTACTACTTTTTTTTCGTTCGACGACGAGAAATATTATCGGGCAGCAATACACATTTCCGACGAAAAAACGGTTGCTCGACTATTTTTCAACCGTTTTCGATATCGTTTACGCCATAAACTTGATTGTAGAGCGTCTTTTTCACCTCGATAAACTGTTCGGAAAAGCCCGAAAAATCTTTGCTCATGATACAAAGAGGCACAGGCTGTTTATTTTTGTCGTAAGGCGGCTGTATATACTCCTCGTCGTGTAAGACAAAGCCGAGACGTCGGTAGAAATTTATTCGGCGGTGTGTGATTGCATCCGTAGGGTGTTCGACTTCCAATATTATTGGCTTGTTTGCACGTTGTACGAAGTCGCTCAGAGCATGCGAGCCTATGCCTTGCCCACGGGCAATGCTATCGACGGCAAAATGCTCTATGTAGACGAAGCGTTCGAAATCCCAATAGATGATGAACCCGACGGTACTGTCGGAGTCTGTAAGAATCTCGATTCTTATAGGTTGCTCACCTCCGAACAACTCTATCAGCTGCTCGTATCTGCGTCGCTCGTCGTTGGGGAACGATTGCTCATAAATATGCCATATCGGCTCTAAAATATTGGTCATAGGCTGAGGCAATCTATTACTTTATCGTATGTTACGGCAGGGTCGATATGGTCGATATAGACTAAGTTTTTGGGGATAGAATGGCAGTTGCGGGCTATATAGAGTTTGTCGGGGTCTGCCTCGGTCGCCTCTATCGTCAGATTGCGTTTTACCAATGCTGCCATCAGAGGTAAAACACCCTGCCCGCAGTTTTTTATCAGTATCTTACCACTGCCGGGAAGTGTCGATATTACGGACGAATAGTTGCCATACCGTTGCAGCTCTTTTTTGGCAATTCTTGCTATACGGCTGCCTTTGTAGATATAATTTTTCATCACCTTATCGGCAAAATACTGTGGAGTCTCTACCTTGTCGGCAAGTCTGGAATATTTTTCGCGGAAAAAGGAACAGAAATTTTTTGCTACCGTCCGCGTATCGAGGTCGTTTGCATCTATATCAGGCTGCGATAGCGTCGTTTCGAGGTCGGCAAGACTTATACGCTGCTCTATGACTACATCGACTTGCCCTCTGCGAAGCACAAACTCTTTTTTCGGCAATATATGCCCTACGCCATGTAGTACGATGGGTACGATATCGAGCCGTAAGACTTTGGCCAGATAGAAAGCCCCCTGTCGGAAACGTCCGATAGAGCAATACTCGGACCGAGAGCCTTCGGGGAAGACCAAAACAGAGTATCCCTTATCTACAAGCATCCGTATTTTGCCCATATTCTCTTCGATACCGTTTTCGACGGGAACGAAATCGGCGTATCGTATTATGATGCCATAGAAAGGATTGTGCCACGTCCAGCTATTGGTCAGTGCGATGATTTTGGGCGAGAGCATCAGGATATAAAGCAAGTCGAGATGGCTCTGGTGGTTTGCAATAATCACGGAAGGCTTGTCGAATGTGGTTTCGTACGGGTTGTTTACGGTATGTTTTACCTGCGGCATCATATAGGCAAAGATGCGTAACCCTCGACAGAGTATTTTGTGAAAAAGTTCTTTATTTCTGTCGCTTTTGCCGCCTATGGTGAGTATGAAAAATCCCGTGATGCTCGTCATTACAGCCGCAACGACAAATATGGCGAAGCTAAAAACTGTCTTAGCCATATTCCACAGTGTTATAGGCATTATACGCGGACGATTGTTGCCTCCGTATACGAGCCATTTATATAGGAGCGGCGGCAAAATGTACGCACAGACCACTACGGTAATCATCCCCACAATCGTAAGCTCGGCGAGCGAACGCATAGCCGGATGTTTTGCAAAGATAAGTATCCCGACGGCAATGAAAAGTATTGTTGCCGATAGTACTATCGATACCTTGAACTTATCGAGCATCTTGCGGCGGTATGTATATTCGTGTATGAGTCCTTCGGTGATAAAGATGGTGTAGTCGTCGCCCTGTCCGAAAATAAATGTTGCAAGTATGATGTTTACGATATTGAATTGTATGTCGAATATGTTCATCAAACCGAGAATCCATATCCAGCCCACAGCCAAAGGCACGAAGGTGATGAGTGCTATCTCTATGCGTCCGAAAGAAAACAGCAGAAACACAAACACGACGAACCCGCATATATATAGTACCTTGTTGAAATCGTCGGAGAGCGATGTTACCATTCGTTTCATAAAAGAGCTATTGTCGAAAACGTATATATTGTCCGTATCAAAAGACTTTGCCACAGCCTGCTCGTCGTCTCTACCATATATGGTGGAGAATATCATAGTGCTTCGGTCGTCGATATTGATATAATTTTCGGCTAAACTCTGCAGAGCGTCGTAGAAATAGGCGAAAGGTCGGGCGGTATACTCTCTGTTTATGATGTCGATAAAACCGTCGAAGGCATCGGGAGCAAATCCTTGCAGGCGGCTCGCTTTTTGCAGTTTGTCGACGAATGTTTGGCGTCGCGTAGCCCAGAAATCGTTCCAGAGAGCGATTTTTTTTACCTGTTCATCTTGTGTGGGGAAGAAGTTGCCTATTCCGGCTATCTTTTTTATGGAGGTATCTTGCTTGTTTGCTCTTCGAGTAAGTTCGGGCAAAACGTATTTGTGGTAATAGGCCAATGCCTCGTCGGGATTCTTACCCTCTGCCACTATATAGACCGTATTTCCGTCGGCTTTGTTGTCATCTGCCAGCTTGTCCATTATCTGGCGCTGTTCGGCGGTCATATAATTGATATTGTGCATATCGACATCGAACTTTGTCCCGAAGCTAAACACGAACAAAACTATCGTTGCTACCACGAATGCTATTACAAGCACCTTGTTGTTTTCGGGCGAAAAGCTCGTAACAGCACGCATCAACAATCTTCTGCCTCCGGTGGTCGTCTCCGACGGAGCTATACTTTTTCCTCTCTGTTTTTCCGACAATATATGAGGTAAAAACACGAGTACGAATATCATTGTACCTACGAGCAAAAGAGCCGAAAATAGCCCCAAGTCGTGCATCGCCTCCGACGATATGAAAAGCAAACTCAGAAAGGCTCCGACAGTGGTGATATTACCTATCAAAAGCGGATTTATAAGGTCTCTCAGAGTATCTTCTTTTGCTTTTATATGTTTGAAATGTGCTAAGAAATGGAGCGGATAGTTTACGGCAATCCCCAGAATAATAGAGGCTATCCCGATAGCTATTATCGAAACGGTATTTTTAAAAAGCACTATTATCCCAAGCGAAAATAGTACTCCAAACCCTATAGACACTACGATAAGTACTATAGGTCTTATGCTGCGGAAAAAATATAGTAATAGCGACAATATTAATACCCCCGACACACCTATGGCAAAAATGCTATCGGCTTTTATACGTTCGGCGTTGGTGATAGATATCAGTGTAGCTCCGAAAGGTGTTATTTTCACTTCTTTGGCAAACTGTGCCTCTGTCTGCTCTACGGCTTTGTATATGTCTGCTGCAAGTATCTTGTTTTCAGATGTCTCCGACGACGGATAAACCGAAGTAATTGTCACCATACACTCTCCTCTTTGGTTGAAAACAAACCCGTCGAAAGTCTCGTACTTGTCGTTCGGACGAAACACTTCGAGTTCTTTCAACGCCCTGCCCGACAACATCAATGGGTCGTTTTGTATGATATTACGCATAAAAGCACCCATCGGCGACAATAGCATTTCGCGGTCTTTAGCGAGCTTTTCTGCTATATTTGCCTCATTCATAAGCAGGCTGTCGATATGCCGATAGTCGTCTTCGGCAAGATATAGAGGCAGATTTTGTATGATAAAGTTTGTGGTATTCGATATTTGTTCGTTGTCTATTTCCGATACCAATTCTTTTATTCGTCGCCCGTTGTCGTACGATTCTACTGTCTGTGAAAAAAATGTTGCGGCTTCCGTAAGCGTTGTTTCGTCCACATCGCCCGATGTAGGCGAAAAGGTTACAATAATTTTGTTTGCTCCACCTATACGTTGATACGCTTCGGATATTCGGCGATTTGTGTCGTTCGATGGTAAAAACGACGAGATATCTTCGACAAAATCTATACGAGAAGCCAAAAGTGCCAATACTACGGATATTAGCGCCAATACGAACCATAAAATATACTTTTGTCGCTCGAAGAATCTATAAATTGTCAGTATCAGTCTATTCATAGGAGTAAATCTAATGTGGTCGCAAATGGCGAAAGTGTTCTAAACCTCCCAACCATCGTTTTCGTCGACAAAATAGAGCTGCTGCTCCCCGAAGAATGCTTCGAGGTTGCGACGCTCTCTCTTGGTCGGGCGTCCAAATCCCCTCGCTCGCTGGTTCTGACGGTCTATA
>CAJPPQ010000102.1 GCA_905372605.1 Porphyromonadaceae bacterium | reverse complement strand
TTCGGTATCTACGCTTTTTCCTTTTTCCTGGGATATTTTGTATTTGCGCACGAAAATATTATCGACAGGCTCGGTAAAATCGACATCATACTCGGTATTGCGGCATTGCTTTCGGGAGCGCTTTATCTGTATCTGCATTACGGCGATGAGTATGCCATTATGCCGACAGTCAATTCCGTTTCGGCGGTCGCTTACGCATGGCTTGCTTCGCTTGCGATTTTAACCCTGATGAAGCGTCGATACAATCGCGAGTCAGCCTTTACGAGTTTTATGACAAAACGGAGTTTCGGCTTATATGTGTTCCACTATTTCCCGCTGACGTTTGCAGCGTGGGTTCTTGCGAAGTATGCAAAACTTTCTGTAGTACCGACATACGCGATTGTGGCTTTTGCTTCTTTTCTCGGTGCTTTTGTGCTGTACGAAACGGTAGTACGTATTCCTTTTGTCAGATGGTGTCTACTTGGTATAAAAAAGAGTTCAAAAAAAATATCGGGTGAAAAAATAGCTTAAAGACAATATCGTTCAGCTGTGGAAACTGCGGAACTCTACGCAGCAAATCTAAGACAGAAAGTTATACCAAGATCGAACCACTGCAATATTCGTAGAGTCTCTCGGATATACCTTTTTGATGGAGAAAAAAAGTTGCTTGTACAAATAATAAATAAAAGTATTACTTTTGCAGACGCTTTTTGATATTAATAAACAGACACAATAAATACTATCATAAATGGATAAACTAAGCTATGCATTGGGAGTGAGTTTCGGGCAGCAGATAGCTCAATCACACTTACCGATATCCGACTTCGAGTCGTTCGTCAAGGGCTTGGAGACGGTGATGAAAGGTACCGCTCCGGCGGTAGACTTCAATGAATGTCAGCAGGTACTCAACGACTTTTTCACCAAGATGCAGGAAGAAGAAAACAAAAATATGGCTACTACCAAACGTGAAGGCGAGGAGTTTCTAAAACAAAATGCCGGACGCGAAGGCGTAGTAACGACTCCGAGCGGACTGCAATATGAAGTAATAAAGCAAGGCGAGGGCAAGAAGCCATCTGCCGCAGATAAAGTACGAGTGCATTACCATGGTACTCTGATAGACGGTACTGTCTTCGACTCGTCGGTACAACGCGGAGCTCCTGCCGAATTTGGTGTAACACAGGTAATAAAAGGCTGGGTAGAGGCTCTACAGCTGATGCCCGTAGGCTCCAAATACAAGCTATATATACCTTCCGAACTTGCATACGGAGAGCAAGGTGCGGGAGCTATGATCAAGCCACATTCGACTCTGATATTCGAGGTGGAGCTTCTCGATATAGTCAAATAACAATCGGACAATAAACACAAAATTTTTTTATAAATAAAACACACAATGAAACGAGTAATTCTTTTCGGCACAGCGGTTATTTTATTGACTTTTTCCGCTTGTAGCAAAAAACTGCAAACTACTGCACAATTAAAAGATCAATTGGATTCTATCAACTTTGCATTCGGGGTAGCCAACGGTGCTTCGTTCATCACTATGTTTTCGCCCGAAGATACTACCAAAGCCAATATCGAGGCTATGCTTGTCGGTTTCGGCAAAGGGTTCAGACAACTCTCGGAAAACGAGATAAGCAAGTACGAAGCCATAGTGGCAGGTATACAGCTCAACAACGGTATCAAAGACGGATTCCTCTTTGGCGATAGCGCTATGACAGTCGACAAGCAGCTTATATATAAGATTGTCGACCAAATACTCGAGGGTAAAGACTCGGTAAATGGGCTCAATAGAGAGAAGGCAAATCAGTATTTTTTCAAAATATATCAGCTCAGAAGAGATACCGTGCCTTTGCAGCTTACAAAAGAGATAATCGACTCTATCAACATCGCTTACGCCGTTATGCAAGGCTCTAACCTTGCATACAACCTCAACGACACCAACAGAGCCGAATTTATCAAGAATTTCCACAAAGGAAGAGACATCACCAAATCTACGGAACGTTTCGAATACCTCGGTCTTACGATGGCTTCGGGCGGCTTCCAGATGTTCAAAGAAAGAGGGTTGCTCAACGACTCTACCATCACTCTACGCCCCGAAATAATGGTAGTCGGTATCAATGCCGGAGCTCTTGGTGTTACTACTCAGTTTACTGCCGACGGAGCTCGCGAATATCTCAGAAATGTTGTCGACAAACGTCGTGCCATTCAGAACGAAAAGCTATACGGAGAGTGGAAGAAGCAAAACGAAGAGTTCTTGGCCAAAAAGGCTCAAGATCCAAAGGTGAAATCGACCGGAAGCGGTCTTCTTTACGAAGTGTTGAAAGAGGGACGCGGCGCGAAACCCACTGCCGACCAGACGGTGAAAGTTCACTATCACGGTACTCTTATAGACGGCAAAGTATTCGACTCATCGGTAGAACGTAAAGAACCCGTAGAGTTTGCTCTCAATCAGGTGATACGAGGCTGGACCGAAGGTCTGCAACTGATGCCCGTCGGCTCAAAGTATCGTTTTTACATTCCGCAGCAGCTAGCTTATGGCGACCAACAAGCAGGCGAGAGCATCAAACCATACTCTACTTTGATATTCGATGTAGAGTTGCTTAGCATTGAGAAGAGCAAATAAAAATATTTGTAATTTTTTCATAGAGACCGTCCTATAATTATAAATTGTAGGACGTTTTTTTATTAGATAGTAGTATGTCTCTGATATGGATTGTATTAAAATAATAGAGGCTTTAAGATAACTTTTGTGAAGCACATCAAGCCCATAACAATTATATCCATTATTGGCTTGATTACCTTGTATCTGTGATTGCTTTGAGAAATTTGTATCTTTGTAGTCTGAAACAGCCTTGCTGCTCCTGTTACCAAGGAAAATGTTGTCGATGTGTATTGGAGTAATATTGGTGAAATGATCGAAACAATAAATCTGTAAATATTTCCAATTAATAAAGATGGAAGTTATTAGAGTTCTTTTTATAATCGTGCTATGTGCATTTTTGAGTTGCCAAAATGCTAAACATCAATATTCTTTAACGCAGGGAGATTCTATAGTGATGTCTAAGATAGATGATAAAACTAATATGTGTGAAGATATATGGAAAAGAGATAGTTGTGGATGTTTGAAACAGAGAACAGCTCAGATGGCCGATAGTATTATTACAAACAATCATCTTGTTGGTAAAGATACTCTTGCGTTTATAGAACACATGGGTCAATACAATAAAAAACAGAAAACTCAAGATGGTTTCGCTTTAATATACTACATTAAATCAATTTGCATAAATAATGAGATTGATGAGAATGCAGACAAATCATGGATAATGTTCGATTTTAATCATGATGGTAAGTTAAAAAGGATACCGGAAGCGATAGCGATAGAATAAAGAAGAATATTTGAATTGTTTGGAAGTCAGTCACTTCTATTATGAAACGGACATTGACAACCTTGGACGAGTGAAAGCCGTTTGTGGTTCTAACGAGTTGGCAACAGTATGCTGTAAATGATTGCATTTGACTATCAGTCTAAGGCTATTTTAGGCACAAGTGTTATCACAGCCCCGACTTACGCAGTGATCAAGCATTACGACATACAGCATCCGAGCTACGATTTGTTGTGAATTGCTTTCAAAAATTTGTATCTTTGTAGTCTGAAACTGTTAAACTTTTTAGTTATTAATATTATGGCAACATACACAATCACAATCAACGAACGAACAAAAGAGGGAAAAAGTCTGCTCAACTATCTCGACTCCTTAGGATTGATATGTCATAAACCAGACAAAAATGCCATATCCGAAGCGATGAAGAAAAAGATAGACAAAGCAATCGAAGACGAGCGGAGAGGGCAAGTAATGCGTTTTGACTCGCTTGATAAACTCAGAAAACACCTCGATACCTTATAATGTATTCTGTAACCATAACCAGAGAGGCTAATTCCGATTTGGCAAGATTGAAGAAAAGCGAACCACGAGCGTATAAAAAGGCAGTGCAGCTGATAGAAGAGTTGTATACAAACCCAACTACGGGCTTAGGTAAACCCGAAATTCTAAAATATGGCTATAACGGTCTGTATTCTCGGCGAATAACGCAAAGACATAGACTTATATATAGGGTTAACGATGACACTGTAACCGTTTTGGTTATCTCAGCATACGGGCATTATAACGATAAGTAGATAGTTATCAAAAATTTGTATCTTTGTAGTCTGAAACAACAACATAGCTCGCCGTCGCGACTGTCTGCAGGTTGTGAATTGCTTTCAAAAATTTGTATCTTTGTAATCTGAAACAACCATATAGCCACGATTTCAAGCTCTTTTATGTTGTGAATTGCTTTCAAAAATTTGTATCTTTGTAGTCTGAAACAACGGCCTTCTTGCTGCCCGCCAGCTGCAGTTCGTTGTGAATTGCTTTCAAAAATTTGTATCTTTGTAGTCTGAAACAACC
>CAJPPQ010000101.1 GCA_905372605.1 Porphyromonadaceae bacterium | reverse complement strand
CGGAGGACTAGATAAGCCGACTACCAATCAGCGACTCTATCGTATCGAAGCGGATACCTTGCACGATATTACTTATAAGTTTTTGAAAAAGTGATGATGAAATAATTCATAATTCATTTTTCACTCTTACTTTTTCATTTTTTTGCTATGCAAAAAATTTGTACTATCTTTGTGTCCGTATTATAAACACATAAATTTATATTCTCACTATGGCGAAAAGTAATAATAATGTAATCACTCACGGTTTGAGTGGAAAGGTTGGCGATATAATTGTGTTCAGCCAACGAGGAGGTAAAACTATTATTTCCAAAGCTCCCAAAAAACGCACAGGAGAGCCCTCTCCAAAAGCTAAGGCTCAGCAAGAAAAGTTTCAACAGGCTGTTATTTACGGTAAATCTATCATTAGCGATCCTACTAAGAAAGAACAGTATAGTGTAGAAGGTAAGTCAGTTTTCAATGTTGCAGTTGCAGACTTACTCAATGCTCCTAAGATACAGGAGATAAACTTATCTGCTTATCACGGGAATATTGGAGATATTATTGTTATCCGTGCTTACGACGACTTTAAGATTATTTCTTTGGTAGTATCTATTCTCAACGACGACGGTTCGCTTGTAGAGCAGGGTAATGCTCTCAACAATAACGGACCGATTTGGGTATATACTGCTACTGCAAAAAACGATAATCTTTTGGGTGATAAAATTATCGTTAGAGCTACCGATATTCCTGACAATGTGTCAGAACTCTCTAAAGACCTCTAATATTTCCTCAACGTATCTTGAGCGAATACGGAGCGAATACATAGCGTATTCGTAATGCTAAGAATTATGCCGACAAAAACGGCAGTTCCTAATTTTTGTGTGTAAACTGCCGGTATTGTCTGTAAAAAATGCAGGCATATAATCGACCGAAATAACTAATCGTAAAATAATATATCATATGAAAAAAACAACCAATTTACTATTTGCCATCTTGTTGTGGCTTGTTTCAAGTACTCCGGTTATGACTCAGACAGTCAATACCAACCGGTTTATCTCTATTAACGTCGTTAAGGGACAGCAGATAAAGCTCGACTTTGCTGCCGACCAAGCGGCTACTCCTGTCAAGATTGTCAGTGGTTCCGGCGAATTCAACCCTACTGTTGGTACTTCTTGGAGCGGGATGCAGAATTATCTCGCAGACGATAGTGTTATGACCGTCTATGGTGATATTACTAAGTTCGATTGTAGTGGCAACTATAATAATGTCACCGGCATCGACTTATCTCATAACACTATTATTACATGGTTCAGTTGTGGCAAGAACTCTCTGCAAGACCTCATTGTGAGCAGCAATAAGGCTTTGAAGGAACTATATTGTTACAACAATTCCATTAAGACTCTCAATCTCGATAGTACTACTGAACTTACAAAACTCAGTTGTGCACGGAACTCTATTAGCTCACTCGATCTTAGCCATAATAAGAAGTTAAAATGGCTCAATTGTAGCGACAATCGCCTGACCGGACTCGATGTCTCTTCCAATATTCTACTGGAAAAGATCATTTGTCACAAAAACAATTCTCTATCTACTCAGGCTCTCGACCTACTATATTGTTCTTTACCCGATAGGACAGGTACATTCTCAGGATACATAGAGCCTATTTACGACGACTCCTCTCCTAATGATTCCGTTGTACTTGCTACCAATAGCCAAAATGCTCTCAATAAAAACTGGAAGGTAAAGTATGCCTTCGATGAGACCGATATACCGGCTACTACGGGCAGCTATGCCTGCACTACTCTTCACGATAGTGTAAATATGGATAGATATATAACCCTTACCGTAGCCGATGGAGTTGGAGTATACCTCGATTTCAGGGCTGCCGCAGATAACACACACATAAGAATAGTGAGTGGCAGCAATATACAGAATATCACTATCGGTACCAATTGGTTAAGTCTTGCCTCATATATTGCCGACGGCACCGAGATGAAAATCTACGGTGATCTGACGGTGTTAGATTGTGGAAACAACGGAGCAAACATTCAAGCCCTCGACGTAACTAAGAATACAGCCCTTACTGAATTATATTGCCATAGAAATCAGCTCACTGCTCTCGATGTAACGAAAAATACTGCCCTGACTACGTTATATTGTTACGAAAATCAACTCACTGCTCTCGATGTAACGAAAAATACTGCCCTGACTACGTTATATTGTTACGAAAATCAGCTCACCGCCCTTGATGTAACGAAGAATACGGCTTTGACTAAATTATATTGTTACGAAAATCAGCTCACTGCCCTTGACGTAACTAAAAATACAGACTTGGTTATGTTATATTGCAACGAAAATCAGCTCACCGCCCTTGATGTATCGAAGAATACGGCTTTGACTGTATTAGGTTGTTACAACAACCAAATCACTGCCCTTGATATAACTAAGGATACTGTCTTGACCACGTTATATTGCAACGAAAATCAGCTTACAACTCTTGATGTAACGAAGAATATCGCACTGACGAAATTATATTGTTATAAGAATCAGCTTACCGCACTCGACGTAACGAAGAATATTGCATTGACTGAGTTATATTGTAATGAAAATCGGCTTACTGCCCTTGACATAACTAAGAATACTGCATTGGAGGTATTAGGTTGTTACAACAATCAAATCAAAGCCCTTGACGTAACGAAGAATACCGCATTGACTAAATTATATTGTTACAACAATCCGCAACTCAATAGTTTAAATATCGTAGGGAATAATGCTATAAAAAATATTTATATATATGGCTGTAACTTCTCGGCATGCGGACTCGACTCTATATTCCGAGATTTGCCTCAGTGCTTGCCTACGGATAGTGCTAAGATTCTTATTAAATCGAATGCTTCTACTAATCCCGGTACCGATGGATGCCGTGATACTATCGCTTCTCATCGAAATTGGGCGGTGCTCAACTTTAAGGGCAACAACTCTATGGATACCATCAAGAACTCTTTCTATACCTGTGTTCCAAATATGAACCTCAATCGAGCTATCAGGCTCGGTGTCGTATCGGGTCAGACCATATCCGTCGCTATTAAAGCAGCAGCCAACAACACTCATATACGGTTTACTTGCGGCTCTACCGATACCATACTTACTGTTGGTACTTCTTGGTCTTATTGGCAACTGCCCGCAAAAGCCGATAGTATGGTATTCTTCGGAGATATTACGAGGTTCAATTGCAATACGAACGGTAATAATATAACAGCTATTTCTACGAAAACAAATCCCATATTGGAAGAGTTGCAATGTATTGGCAATGCTATTTCTACTCTCGACTTGTCTCATAACGTAGAACTCTCAGAGCTATATTGTTTGGGCAACCGACTTACAAGTCTCGACCTCTCGCACAACCACAAACTCACAAAGTTGGCTTGCTACGACAATCCGCAGTTACAACACATCGATGTCAACGGCTGTTATCCGCTCAGTAGGGTGGTTGTATATGGCTGCAACTTATCCGACTGTGGACTCGACTCTTTACTACGTGCGTTGCCACGACGTTCTTCAGACAATAAGGGAAAAATCTTTATCAAAGACGGCACTTCTACCAATCCCGGTAGCGGCGGCTGCCAAGATACTATTGCTTCCCACAAAAATTGGGTAGTCTTAGACTACAACGGTGGCTCGCCCGATACTATTGCCAATACGCACTATACTTGTGCCGATACGCCGACGGGTAATGACAGACATCTTACCAATGAAACGGATATCAAAATATACCCGAATCCTGTGACAGACATACTCTACCTTTCGGCTACAGCTAGTACCATACACATATATGATATATATGGTATTGAAGTAGCCCGAGCTACCGATACCGACAAGGTTGGAGTCTCGCATCTCCCGGATGGTGTATACATCGTCAGAGCCGATGGTGCCGTAGCTAAGATGGTAAAGCAATAATCAATTATGAATTAGTTTAAAAGTTATATAGTAAAATGTGGGGGCGGACACACTGTTCGTCCCTTTTATTGTGCCTTGCAATACTTGCCGCAATTCATAATATGAATATAAAACCTACTGACAAAATGGCTATATGCTTCATCCTTCATCTACATGTTCTGAGCGAATACGGAGCGAATACGGAGCGAATACGTAGTGGACACATAACACAAAAATACAGACTGCCAAAAAGTCTTATTCCTGATATAAAAAAACATCTGTATACATTCCGATTTGTTCTAAACGGTTGTTTATTTGTTTTAGTCCCGAAAAAATGATGTACATTTGCATCTTCAGACAAAAAGAGATCAAACAATGAGCAATATAGTAGCGATAGTAGGACGTCCTAATGTGGGCAAATCCACTCTGTTCAACAGACTGACGAAGAGCCGCAGGGCAATAGTAAACGACGAGGCAGGCACTACCCGCGACCGTCATTACGGTAAGGTCGAA
>CAJPPQ010000100.1 GCA_905372605.1 Porphyromonadaceae bacterium | reverse complement strand
GCCTGCCACATGTCCCTATAAACAAGACTTAATTTAATCTCTTTTTTCTTCATATCATTTGATGTTAAAAAATTCCGTATTACAGGTGGCAAAGTTACTAAAAAGTTTTCAAATCATCGGTATATTTATATATGATATTTCAGTGGTGTTATAGCTCAAATATACCGCAATAACCCCACTCTGTTGGATGTAAATTATCGACAGATTATATATCTCACCAAGCCGCAACAACGTACTCAAATAAAAAAGGGTGAACACCATAAGTTCGCCCTTTTTTATTATTACGCCAATTACTTCGTGTTGCCGTTTGTAATACGATTATTGCTTAACCATTTTCGCTACCTTGCCATCGGCATTTACGGTGTATACTCCCGCAGGCAGGTACGATACATCGATACTTGCCGTATCGTTGGATTTGGCTACTTCCGTACCATATATATTATATATGCGTATGTTGCGTGCAGATACGGATAGGTAGAGAGTATTGCCGACGGGGTTCGGGTAGAGAGTGAGAGCAGACTCGGCTGAGGCTTCGGCTATGTCGGTAATACTAGTGCAAGCATAAGTTCCGTCAGTCAAAATGTTCTTACCTCCCTTATAGTACTGCACTCTCCAGTTCTTGTCTTCGGCATTTTCCTTATTGGTGGCAACGACAATATTGTTGTTGGCTGATGTTGGGTTATGTACCGGCTGTATCTTACCGGGAGATTTACCGCCTCTATCGGGCAGAGAGCAGTAGATAGAGTCGAGAGCCCGAGTCGAGAAACTATTGTCGTAGCAATAGAATCTACTTAACTCGAGATTCTTGCTTATATCGATATTGCTTATATTATTTATGTAGCAATACAATTGTGTTAACTTGGTCAACTTCGTTACGTCGATAGTAGTAAGTTTATTGGAATAGCAAGACAAAACCGTCAGATCAGTATTGTTAGATACGTCAAGCGAAGTTATATTATTGCCTCCGCAATAGAGTTCTTTGAGCTTAGTGTTTTTGCTTATGTCGAGATTACTTATTTTATTTACTCCACAATATAACTCTTTGAGTTCCGTCAACATCGATACGTCGATAGAAGTTAGATTATTGGTACCGCAACCAAGATATTCCAACTTTGTATTATTTCTTACATTGAGTGTGGATATCTTGTTTTGAGCACAATATAATATTCTAAGTTTCGCATTATTACTTACGTCAAGAGACTCTATTTTATTGACGTGACAACGTAGCTCATTCAATTCTGTCATTTTCGACACATCGAGAGAAGTAATCTCGTTGTTACTGCAATTAATCTTTTCCAGAATCGTATTTTTGCTTAAATCGAGAGCAGTTAGCTTGTTGTCGGAGCAGTCTAAAAATTTCAGCTGTTCATTCTTTTTTAAATCGAGTGAGTCTATGCTATTAGCGAAGCAATACAAATCTGTCAACTTCGTCAACTTCGATACGTCGAGCGAACTTATCGCATTGTTATAGCAAGACAAAGTCGTCAGCTCCGTATTGTTGCTTACATCGAGAGTAGTAATGTTGTCTTGGTTTTTTCTGCAAAAGAATGCCGTTAGGTCACCGTAGACTGTCATAGTAGAGTCTCCTGCGGTGAAACCTATTGCTTTTGGATGAAGTGCAGTGCCGACCATAAAGGTAGTATCGAGGCTACCGCTTTTAACTTTTACAGGTGTGTTGTCGGTGGCTGCTTTGAAATCGAGTTTGATTACCGAGTCTTTTGCAACTGTAAGTTTGATAAATCGGCTCATATTTACTTGTGCCTGAGCCTTGGCGCTTCCCCAAAGCCCTACGGTAAGGGCGATGAAAAAGAAAAATACAGATGGTATTCGCTTCATACTTTAGTGTTGATATTTAAATTATTAGTTTTATTTATATGCTTACATATTTATATCTATATTGTAAATGCTGATTTTACGGGCGACAAAATTAGTATATTTTTTTGCACAGCAACTGACGTAAGAGCGATTTTTGGGATTGTTTAAGTGAAAAACAAAGGGATGTTTACTTCGTTAACGCTTTTTAATTAGTGGGTTTGGCAGAAATTTTGTTAATTTGCAAAACAATAAACCGCCAATGAAAAAAGTAATACTCGTAGCAATATTAATACTCCACGCACTCTGCATACGCGCACAGGTCAATACCGACCGTCTGCTGCGTGTGGGTAGCAACGCTTTATATTTCAGCGATTACGTATTGGCGATACAGTATTTCAACCAGATAATAAAAGCCAAACCATACCTCGAAGAGCCGTATCTTTACAGAGCTTTTGCCAAAATCATGCTCGAAGACTACTATGGTGCTCTGTCTGATATAAATACGGTTATAAGCAAAAATGAGTTTATTCCTCGTGCTTACTACGCTCGCGGCTATATCTACAATCGTCTCAAACAATATACCGATGCCGAGAAAGACTTTGCCCGTGCACTCGAATTCAGTCCCGACAACGTGCCTTATCTCATAGGTAAACTCGAATCGTACGATTATCTGAAGCGATACTCCGACGAACTCGAAATTATCAACCTCTTAATCGGCAAGACTGGCGACCCGCAAATCACTCTCGAAAAGGGACGTGTACAGCTACTACTCGGCGATACGTTGGCGGCTTTCGGTACGATGGATTCGCTTGTCGGAAGCCATAGCCATCTCGCAGAGGCGTGGGGTGGCAGGGCAATGATAAATATGATTATGAACCGCAACGACTCGGCTCTTGCCGACTACAACAAAGCTATAAGCCTAAAGTCCGACAACTTCACACACTATGTAAATAGAGGTAATCTGCTACACGAGAAAAACGACTACTCTGGAGCCATAGCCGACTACAACAAAGCCGTAAGCCTCGCCCCGAACGACGAGAAAGCACTCTTCAACCGCTCGTTGATAATGATTGAAATCGGCGATTACAATCAGGCTCTCAAAGACCTCGATCGTATCCTGAAAAACAATCCCAATATGTACGAGGCTATATATATGCGTGCTACCGTAAGCCAAAAGCTCGGCAACCACACGGCAGCCATAAACGACTTGTCGCGTGTAATCGGACGTTATCCGAAATTTGCCCCCGCATACGAAGCCAGAGCCGGTTCGTACAACGCATTGCAAAAGAAAAAAGCAGCATTCGGCGATATGCAGGCTATCATACGTATAAATGCCGAAAATGCTAAGCGACACTCCTCGACGAAAAAAGAAGAGACCGACTCTATAAACACCGATATAAAGATAGCCGACGAAGAGTCGAAGATAAGCGATTGGGCTAAACTGTTCGACGTATCGGATAGTGAGGAGTATGGTAACAAGTTTAAAGACAACGATATTCGCGGAGCAATTCAAAACCGTAACGTCGAAGCTCGACCGCAAGGCGACTTCGTACTGTCGCTATACCGACGGCAGAAAGATATCGAAACCGATAGTTACTTCTCGTCGTTGCTCAACGAGGCAAATCGTCAGCTCAAGGGTAGTTACAAGCTATATCTTGTATCCGAAGAGGTATCGCCCACCGATGCTATTATAAATAATTTATTCAAAAACATAGATATACTTTCGGGGCAAATATCGAAAGAGCCTCTCGACTTCTATCTGTACCTCGTAAGGGGCATACATTACGCCATAGTACAAGACCTCGACAGTGCCCTTGACGACCTTTCGCGAGCCATAGATATCAAAAACGATGCTTTGGCTTACTTCTGCCGTGCGGTAGTACGCAGGAAACAATTCGAGGTAATGTCTGCCAACATACAGCCCGACGACGATAAAAACAGGTCTACCGCTAAGCCCGACAACAAAAAGATATTGCACGAAGTAGAGCTTATCCTACGCGACTACGACCGAGCCATAGAGCTGTCGGCCGACTTCTCTTTTGCCTACTACAATAGAGCCAATATGCTGACCAGGGCAAAAGACTATAACGCAGCCATACAGCAATATACGGAAGCAATAAAGAGCAACCCGAACTTTGCCGAAGCCTACTTCAATCGTGGGCTTACTTATATCTATTCAGGTGAGCGTTCGAAAGGAATAGCCGACCTGAGCAAAGCCGGCGAACTCGGCATATACGATGCCTACAACCTCTTGAAAAAGATTGCGAAGTAAAGTCTTGCTTTTGTGTGTGTTGGGGATAATTATCGTTTCGACGATATGCCTTTCACCGCACTCTCGAACCAATTCATAACCACTTTCTGCTGTAGCTCGATATCGAACGAAGAGTTGTCGAGTAGCTTGGCATCTTTGGCTCGTACGAGCGGACTCTCTTTGCGGTGTGTGTCGCGGTAGTCGCGTTCTGTGACGTTGTCGAGTACCGAGCGGTAATCGACCTCCTCGCCCTTTGCCGTGAGCTCGTTGTAGCGGCGGCGGGCGCGTACTTCGGGGTCGGCGTTGACAAATATTTTCAGCTCGGCGTCGGGAAACACCACCGTGCCTATATCGCGTCCGTCCATCACT
>CAJPPQ010000099.1 GCA_905372605.1 Porphyromonadaceae bacterium | reverse complement strand
TATAACACAATTGGCAAACTGCAATGCTGCCAGCCACGACATATTTTTCAGTATTCGGCTATTGGAGCGTAATACATGTCGGATATTGAGCGGTTCGATAGTCATCCTATTCTTGGTTTTTGGTGTGGCAAAAGTACAAAAAATATTGTTGCCTGCCCTGTGCGGGAGTTATCGGGAAGATACCGCAAAGTGTCGGGAGCAATATTTATACCTCATTTTACTTGGAAATCTTAGGCAATACCCAATAGATTCGGTTATCTTGATTCTTACTTTTTTATAACATACGACACATTTTAATCGACATTCAAAAGAAATACCGAAAAAAGTTTACGAAAAAATAAATTTATTATTAACTTTGCCACCGATAGTTCAACAAAGGGTATTAGCCGAAACCCATAAAAAGTAGGCATCAACTAACATACAATAAAAAAATCATGTGTAAAAAAAATTGTAATCTTATGGCGGCAATTCTCTTGCTCGCAGTGTGTTTATTTGTAGGTTGTAAGAAAAAACAGCCACAGTATGGAGGAGATATCGAAAAACAGTGGAATGCTACCGCATTGGTCGAAAACTTCGTGACTGTACCAATACCAATACCGGACATGCAGATTTCTCAAATAGTAACGGGAGCTGTGCTTGATATTTCGAATACGAAACAGGGACATCTTATCATAGCAATACGAGTACCTAAACTCGCCGAAAAGAAAGGGATGCCTTCCGACACCTATTTCTACGACGAAGCTATTTTGACTAAGGAAATCGAAATCGATAAGAAGAGCGATACCGAGGGTATCATAAAATTTAAGGCTACAGGCGAAACCTTATTGTATAAAAACCTTACGGCTACCTCAGTCGAATTTACGGGCAAAGGAGTAACCGACAAAAAACTGGAAGTAATGCCCTCAAAAATAAGTCTTGTACAAGTAAATAATATTATGATGGAAATAATGGGTGCCATCATTCCGTCTATGTAAAGACAGATACCGATGGTATACGCAAATCGTGAAAAATAAACTTCGTATAATCATTTAATTTAGCTAAAAATATTATGTGTAAAAGAAACAGTACTCTATTGGTAGCAATAGCGATATTACTTGTTGCATTTGCAGGCTGTAAAAAGAAAGAGCCTAAGGGGAATATCGAAAAACAGTGGGATGCTACCCCCTTGGTCGAAGGGAATATACCATTGCCAATGGCGTTGGTAATAAAAGGAGTAATGCTGGATATATCGTACACCCAAAAAGGCTATATGATAACGGCACTGAAAATACCTATGCTCGCTGCTATGAAAGGTCTGCCCGAAAACACCTACTTCTATCAGGAAGAATCTGTGATTATCGGTAACTCTGAACTACTTTCGACGGTAAACAAAATAAAAATCGTAAAGAAAGACGATACTTCGGGCGAGATAAGCTTAGCCATTACCGACGACACAGATACGCCAATCGATATGGCTAAAATATCGTACAAAAAACTTGGTGTATCGTCGGTAACTTTCAGTACCGCAATTTTCAGCAGAGACAAACAGATAAAAGAGGCTACATTAGAGACATCCCCCGAGAAAATCAAATTGGTGAAGATAGACGATATTGAAAACGAGTTGATAGCTTTGTTAGGAAATCTACCACTCACCCCTCGACCGACCGACGAATAGTAGGCAAAAGTTGTAGTATCTTCGCAAAAGAAAGGGTAGTAAACGTCGTCTCTCGATTACTACCTTTTTCATATTCTTTTACAAAAGAGGCAATAAAGCACTCAGAAATCCATATAAAACTTTACTCTTACACCCCAATTCAGAGCATTGGGAGCATGGCGGTGTGTGATACGCCAGACAGACTCTACTATGAGCATATTCAGAATATTGGCGATACCTACTCCAGCTTCTACATAGGGTTTGTCGAACGCCTCGACGAGCGGAAAGTCGAGCACCTGAGCATGACGCGGAGAAATAGCGCCCCAAGCAACATTGCAAAAAGCGGTCTCACGAAAATTGAACTCCTTGACAAAAGGGATATGACTAAAAATCAGACCATTGGAGTAATATCTAAAAAACATAGCTCCATACAAGTCCGACAAAAACTCTGTCTGGTTGATCAGGTCGAAACTGTGAGAGTTGTGCCATAGTCCCTGAGTGGCAATAGGTTGCTCGAGCAATATATACGGTACTCGCCCCCAGATTTTGGTGCCGTATGCCGAAAAATACACCTTGCCAAGGGTAAAAGCAAAATTGTATTTCATGTGAGCAGTGAGTTTTGCATATCTACCACTCTTATCGCCCACACGATACCCCCCCACTTCACCAAGCAGCGTAATCACAGGCAGTTGCGTGCTTAGGTAGAAACTTCTAAAGTAAGTCTTAAGCTGTTCTTGGTCGAACGACAAACGTAATACACCTACAAGCGAAGCGGTATTTATCTTCGAAAAATCATTACCATCGCGTACAAAACGCACAAAACGATTAGCGTAAATCTCCGATACAGAAGGGATGACAGACAGTTTCAGTCCGTTTCGTTCGTAACAATAAGATATTATGGCGTTTCGTTTGTGTAGTAGTTGGTTGTATCGCTGTCCCCACGATACT
Organism: Porphyromonadaceae bacterium; assembly: GCA_905372605.1. Classification (GTDB taxonomy): domain Bacteria; phylum Bacteroidota; class Bacteroidia; order Bacteroidales; family Paludibacteraceae; genus F0058. Next base: position 1,861 of record CAJPPQ010000099.1, on the reverse strand, counting down.
GAGGTTAGTAGATTCTCGTCGCTACCGACGAATAGTTTGCCTGCGAGAATCTTTTTTGTATCGTAACCGAGTCGGTATACATCGTTGTTGTAGAACACTCCGAGATAGTGCGATTGGTCTTTGCCGAAAAAAAACTGTGCATTTGCTCCGTATTTTGGCTCCTTGTCGTCGAAGCCATAGCCGAAATATCCGCCGGCGGTGAACCACCGACATAATTTTTCGCTTGTACGCATTCCAAACGTCGGGCGGAAGCCCTCTACCGCATTGTAACGGACAAAACTAAAAATATTGCCTATATCTAACTTCCCCATAGGTATATGGCTATTGATTAGCACATCGACGATATAATGTATCGTTTTCTGCAACTTAGTATTGTTCAGATTCTCTACCGAGGCGGCAAAATACAGATTGGTATCCGCTTCGTCTTGCATATCGGGTATCGTATCGATAGTCTGCCCTCGGTCTATTGAATGAGTATTTGCATAACGTACACTTCTATCGAGCACTGCCGATAAATACTCGGCATCAAAACTAAACGGGAAGTCGTACATAAAGCATATTTTGCTATTGTCGGAAGTATAAAAGTATCGTCCATTGCTAAGCCTTGCAAAGCTCTGATTAAAAATCATATATCGAACAAAATTGACATTAGCCGAGCTTGTTATGGAAGCGTTTATATATTTCAAAGCGTACGTACCGCCCTCTATCTGCATATCGCCCGTGAAGGTGAGAAGTTTATCGTTTTTCGGCTTAAATCGGATAAAATAGACTCGTGAATAATCGTCTAACGTAGAGTCTTTTACTTCGTAATCGTAAAACAACATACCATTCTGCGACAGAGGTGAAACAAACATCTTCTCCAACAGCAATATACCATCGTCGTAGAAATTCACCTTCGGGGCATATACGCTCATAATCTGAGTAAGGCGTACTCCTCGCAGTATATCGAGCGTATTTTCCTTATGTACAATATTTTGCAATGTAGTATCCGTTTCGGAGAATTTTATCAAATCGCGCCTATCCGAGAAATGCACGGGGACTATCACCGTAGAGTCCGTATCGTAGATGGCATTCTGTCTTATCCCCGAAAATATCTTTGCTTTCAGCACCTTACGATTTATATTAGTCAGATACAATTTATTTGTCTCGGTACGCTCAGAAGAGAATCCCCAGAGATTTTCGGGAATATTTTGCTTTTTGTTCTTATGTACCTTACGCAGAATCTCTTTCATAAGATTTTTGGGTGGCGATATGGCAACCTCCTGCAGTACGTTACTCTGTTTGTAGAGTGCTATCTGCAGCGTATGCTCTTTGATATCTTTAGGTAGTTTTATATTCTTCGTATCATACCCAAGCCTCTCTACCACAAGAGTTTTATGACGATGTGTCGATACCAATCGAAAGTAACCGTTCGAATCGGTAATGGTCGTAATAGCGGTATTGTGAAAACCCACCACAGCGTCGGCTATCGGCAATTGGTCGTCTACGCCATATACATAGCCTGTTACGACTGTGGTATTTTGTGCATTTATGCCGATACTCAAACACAATGATAATAAATATACTATCGACTTTACTGTCTTATCTATCATTAATCGGCGTATAGTAAATATATAGTTAATATCGACACAATGCTTTTATTATAAGATGATTAATATCATATAATTATTTTACGGCAAGGGTCGGCAAAATTACAAAAAAAAGCGGTATCCGAAAAAAATACCGCCTTTTATTATTATCGTTTAACGCTACTCAAATGAGAGCCAAACCGTTGATATAGGTGTATATACAACTTACGATACCGACCGCCAAGATACCTGCGAAGCAGATAACCATACTGATACGGCTGTATGTGTCGGTT
>CAJPPQ010000098.1 GCA_905372605.1 Porphyromonadaceae bacterium | reverse complement strand
TACCAAACCCATTGCAAACATTGTGGCTGCTGCTGCCATTACAAAAAATGATTTTTTCATTGATTATTACTGTTTTAATTGATAAATTATTTTTGATTAAAGTGCAAAGTTATAAAAAATAGACCAAACAATCGACAAGCAAATTCATCAGATTTTTTTTTTATAAAAATAAACAATACATATCTATGATAATCAATATATATACTTTCTAACAACTATCTTATAATTCGACAAACTCAAAACTATTTACTACCTTTGCTCCATTATTTTTTCAAAACAAGCCAATATGAAGAAAATACTCTTTTTCACTGCACTGATATTCATATCTGTTACCGTCGAGGCACAAAAGAACAACTCCAAAAAGTCGGAACAAAAGTATTACGATATTTTTCGCTGCTCGGATATATACAATTCCGTATGGCGAGAACTCGATATAAACTACGTAGACACGTTAAACCACGAGAAACTTAACGATATAGCTATCAATAGTATGCTCCAGAGTCTCGACCCCTACACCGTCTATATTCCCGAACAGCAAGAAGAAGACCTAAAAGCTATGACCACAGGTATATACGGTGGAATAGGTGCTGTAGTACAAAAACATAACGATTATGTAGTAATATCGGAACCACGTTATGGACTTACTGCCTACAAAAACGGTATCTTAGCCGGCGACGAAATCGTTTCTATCGATAATGAAAATATGAAAGGAAAAACCGTATCTTACGTAAGCAACAGGTTGAAAGGCATTCCCGGCTCCGAAATAAAACTAAAACTTCGTAGACATGGAGAAAACAAACTGATAGAGAAGACTTTCCACAGAGAGGCAATACACATCAATTCCATTGAATATTATGGCGTTGTGGCAGATAGTATTGGTTATATTGCTCTTACCGACTTTACCGACCAATCGTACAACGATTTCAAAGTAGCTCTTACTGCCCTCAAGGACAGGAATATCAAAAGATTGGTAATCGACCTGCGAAATAATGGAGGCGGACTCGTAAGCGAAGCCGTAAACATAGCCTCGATGTTTCTTCCGAAAGGAACTAACATAGTGTCTATGAGAGACAAAAGTGCTAAAAACGAAAGAAAATACAAAACTCCGTTCGTGCCTATTATGCCCGATATTCCATTGGCAATCATAGTAAACGAAAATTCGGCTTCGGCTTCGGAAATACTTGCCGGAGCTTTTCAAGACCTCGACAGAGCCGTAATCGTAGGGGCAAGGAGCTTCGGGAAAGGACTTGTACAGGCTATCAGACAGTTACCTTATGGCGGATATCTAAAAGTAACTACCGCAAAATATTATTTACCATCAGGCAGATGCATACAATCTATTGATTACGAAGGCTCTACTGGCGAACGTCCGAAAAATATTCCCGATAGCCTTACAAATAAGTTTAAAACTGTCGGCGGACGTATTGTAAGAGACAAAAGCGGTATAACACCCGATGTATCAGTCGAAAGCGAAAAAGGCAACTACATATCTTATTATCTGTTTACCGACAATATTATATTCGACTTTGCTACACAATATTACTATTCACATCCCAAAATCGAGAATCCAAGCACATTTAATATCACTGACGACGAATACAATAGCTTTATCTCTTTTGTAAAAAGCAAAAACTTCACATACAAACTCGAAAGCGAAAAAATGCTATCGCAACTACGTAAACTTGTAGAGACAGAAGGCTATCTTACACAGACAGATACGCTACTCAAACAACTATCTCCAATGCTCAAAGCCGATGTCGAACGCGACTTTCGCGATTTTCGTAAAGACATACAGAGGTTGCTCGAATCCGAGATAGTGAAGCGTTACTATTATCAGAGAGGTTATTACGAGTTTTTCCTCCGCTACGACGATTGGTTGGCAAAAGCTATCGAATCTATCAAGTAATTGATTTACTTCATATTCAATATTGCTACCGTATCTACGGCAACAATTCCGGCTGTCTCCGTACGGAGTCGGCTCATAGACAGTGATATAGCTCGATAGCCGTTTTTTAATGCAAACTCTACTTCTTGTGTTGAAAAATCGCCCTCAGGACCTATCATTATCACGATGTTTTTGCGTGGTTTACATACATTTACGAACGAATCTTTCGGAGTATCGTAGCAGTGAGCGATAAAACACTCTTGTCCACAACTATTTACTACAAATTTGTCGAAATCCGTCAGATGACGGATTTGTGGAACTCGTGCTTTAAGTGACTGTTTGGCAGCCGATAAGGCTATTTTCTCTATTCGTTCGTGTTTTATAACCTTACGCTCCGAAAATCGACATAATATAGGAGTAATCGTATCTATCCCTATCTCCACAGCTTTTTCTACAAACCACTCGAAGCGGTCTATATTCTTAGTAGGAGCTATCGCTACATGCAGATTATACGGGTGATTACCAAAACCTTGTGTCTCAGATATTATTTCCACTTGTGCGCGTCGGGTATCGGGCATTGTCAGCCGCGCCTCGTAAAGCGTTCCCCGTCCGTCGATTATATGTATTATCTCTCCACGACCCATACGCAGCACTTTTACACAGTGATACGATTCGTCTTCGGGTAAGATATTTGTAGCCAATATGTCGGGAGCATAAAAAAGTTGCATCGGTCTAATCTTATTATTTATAACAAGATAATATTTTTTTCTACAAAGGTAGTCATTTTCTATAGTTACGATATATTTTTTTTTGTAACTTTGCCTCCACTAAATTAAATTCAGTATGAATAGTTGGTTTGAATGTAGAGTTAATTACGATAAAGCAGGAGACGAGGGCTTGGCGACTCGTGTTACGGAGTCTTATTTGGTCGATGCCGTCAATTTTACCGAAGCCGAAAAACGCATTACTCAGGAGATAGAGCCCTTTGTTACGGGCGACTTTATGGTCGCAAGTATTAGAAAAGTAATAATCAGAGAGTTATTCGATTCTCAGGAAGAGACCGACGATTGTTGGTGGAAGGCTAAGGTGATGCTTACCGTTATCGACGAAGAAAAAGACGTAGAGAAGCTTATTGCGACGGTAGTATACGTAAAAGCGGCTGATATCAACCGAGCTATCGAACATATCGACAACCAAATGCAATCATCCGTATATCAATATCGTGTAACAAATATAACGGAGACCCCCATAATGGATGTTTATTATTACGAAGCTAACACCGAAAAGGCATAGCCGATAATTATCTGTCGCATAAAATTTGTTTTCATACGATTTTTTACTATTTTTGCCATTCGATATTCCCAAAAAATACACATATAATTATTTAAATCAAATCATAGAATAAATTACGAGGTTTTTAGTTATGAAAAAATTGTTTTTAAATTTAGGATTTATCCTGCTGGGGGCGACAGTATCGTTGTGTGCTTATTCTCAAAACGATACAGTCGAAAATTCGAACAATAGTTCTATATTCAATCCGTCCGATATCACTCCTCCTCAGTATGTTGGTGGCGAAGAGGCTATGTTTGCCTTCTTAGATTCGGTATTGGTAGTGCCCCAGAGTGCTATCGACAATAATGTCAGCGGTCGTGTTATAGTGCATTTTTTCGTCGATAAAGAAGGTAATATCAAAGGTCCGAGTGTACAACAAGGGCTTACTCCCGAATGCAACGATGCCGCTATAGAGGCTGTAAAAAAGATGCCTTTGTGGATACCGGCACAACAGAATGGTAAAAGTGTAAACGGTTTTGCTTCTGTACCCATATCGTTCAAAACCAAGCAACTCAAGTACGACTACAAACCTTCGTCCGAAGAACTCACGTACGAACAATACGTACTGACAGACAAAAAATGGAAACTTATACAGCTGGAATCTAAGGACATACCCGAAAATGTGCCTCATCAGCCATACTTTATTATCACTGTAGACAAAAAGAAAAGAAGAGTATTGGAAGGTAATGCTTCTTGTGCCGATTTTGCAGCTCGATACAATTGGAATATGAAAAATTGGAAGCTAACCTTCTCTAAAATAGAGGTAAGCAAAAAGAAATGTAAAGGCAAAAAAGTAAAAGTAATCGATGGAGATGTTCTCAGCGCATTTAAGAACACAAAAGAATATCGCATAACAAAAGAGGGATATCTGCAGATAGGTAGAGAAGAAAAGAACCGCTTTGTCCCGTTGGCTACTTTCGAGTCCGAACCTTTAAAAAAGAAAAAATAACTATCTGTATAGCAGCGACATATATTCTCCTATTCGACTTTGTTCCTATAGGAGATTTTTTATAAAAACGCTATCAGCGTTAAATATTCGTAAATTTGAAATTTTAATGAGAGAAAAGGTTTCGTTTTAAGTTAAAATGACTACTTTTGCAACCGATATATTATTTAAAAGCATACTTAAATCAGCAAATTAACACTTATATAACACATTATTAATCGTATAATAATCAAAAATTTATGAGTCAAAGTATCGATATAAGAGAATTGAACGAACGCATAGAACGCCACAGTGCCTTTGTGGATACCGTTGTAATGGGTATGAATCGCAAC
>CAJPPQ010000097.1 GCA_905372605.1 Porphyromonadaceae bacterium | reverse complement strand
AGTCGTAGCCTCTGTATTCGAGGCGATGGAGTCCCTTTATCAATATCGGATAAGCCTGCTGCTTACCCACATAACCTACTATTCCACACATAATAGCCTTATTTACTCTATTTTAGTTTATAATTTGAGAAAAATTACGACCACAAAGTTATATATTTTTTTTCACTATTGGTCTAAAATAACTTTAGCCTCGACGCAGCGCTGGCAATCAGAGTGTTACACACATCGGCAAACAACGTCTCCGATGAGCGAATGGTCTATCTTTTTGCTGCGAAAAAACTTTGTATCAACTCTTTGCACTCGCCACTCATAACACCACCGATTACATCAGTCTTGGGATGTAAAATACCGCCGATGCGGCTGAAGCCTCGCTTCTCGTCTGCAGCACCGAATACTATCCTACCTATCTGTGCCCAACTCAGAGCACCGGCACACATAACACACGGCTCGAGAGTAACATAGAGCGTACATTCGGTAAGGTATTTGCCTCCAAGATGATTGGCTGCCGAGGTGATAGCCATTATTTCGGCATGAGCCGTAACGTCTTTGAGACGCTCTGTAAGGTTGTGGGCACGAGCTATGATACTGTCGTTACAGACAACGACTGCTCCTATCGGTATTTCGTCCTCATCGAAAGCATAACGAGCCTCTTTGAGGGCTTGCTGCATATAGTAAATATCGGTCATTTAGCTATGATGCAGAAATAGTTTTTCTTGCCTTTTTGTAGCAGCAGATATTTATCTTTTATCAGATGTGCTGCAGTAATCGGTTGATCTATGTTGGTAAATTTTTCTTTGTTCAGACTCAGCCCATTTGCCTGTATCGTCTTGCGAGCTTCGCCCTTCGAGGGGAATATATCGGTAAGCTCAGCAAGGAGAGTAAGTGGCTGTATACCTGTATCGAACAGCTTTCGGTCTATTTCGAATTGCGGTACTCCCTCGAATATAGCCATCAGAGTCTTTTCGTCGGTCTTCAATAGGCGTTGCTTGGTGGCATTGCCGAAAAGTATTTCGGATGCCTCGATAGCCGACTGCAAGGCTTTGGCTGAATGCACCATAGTAGTAACCTCTTCTGCCAGACGTTTTTGCAGCTTTCTTTCGTGTGGAGCAGTGTTATGTTCGGCTATGAGGTCTGTTATCTCTTTTTCGGTAAGCTCGGTGAATATCTTTATATATCGCTTTGCATCGTCGTCGGCGGTATTGAGCCAGAACTGATAAAACTTATACGGAGAGGTATACTCGGGCGATAGCCATATATTGCCTGTCTCGGTCTTGCCGAATTTGCTGCCGTCGGCTTTGGTAATAAGCGGGCAGGTGATACCGAAAGCCTCGCCCTTATCGATACGGCGGATTAGCTCGGTACCTGTAGTGATATTGCCCCATTGGTCGGAGCCGCCCATTTGGAGTCGGCAGTTTTTGTTGCGGTACAAATATAGAAAATCGTAACCCTGCAGCAACTGATAAGTAAACTCGGTGAAACTCATACCGATACTGCTATCGCTACCGAGGCGTTTCTTTACGGAGTCTTTGCTCATCATATAGTTGACTGTGATGTGCTTACCGATGTCGCGAGAGAATTCGAGAAACGTAAGGCGGCGAGTCCAATCGTAATTGTTTACTATCTCGGCTGCATTAGGTGCAGACGGCGAAAAGTCGAGAAACTTACGTAGCTGCTTCTTTATAGCTTTAAGATTGTGGCGGATAGTGGCTACATCGAGGAGATTTCTCTCTTCGGACTTTCCCGATGGGTCGCCTATCATACCCGTAGCTCCTCCGATTAGAACTATTGGTTTGTGTCCGCAAAGTTGGAAGTGCCGTAGCATCATTATGCCGCAGAGGTGTCCTATGTGTAGCGAATCGGCTGTGGGGTCGATACCGAGATATGCCGATACCCTACCACCGGCGAGAATATCCTCAGTACCTGGTATAATATCGTGCAACATTCCACGCCATTTTATTTCTTGTATGAAATTCATCGGTGTATAAGATTTTATTAGGAAAAACACTGTATATCATAGGTTAAACATAGACATATAACATATATTATATAGTCACTGTAAATTCGGGGCAAAATTAGGTATAATTTATGATTCACGCAATCGTGAGAAAATATCGACCATAAAAAAGAGCCTTCTGTAATCGCGAGAAAAACACGGTGGTTTTATGGGGCGTGGATATTGTTGAAATAATGTTTTTCAACCACTATATATAAGAAAACCAACCGATAAGGGTTAGCATATCGATTGGTTTTGTAGTTTTTGTACGAATGTCTTACTTATCAATGATAGTCAGCTCGCGGAGCAACCACTGTGAGTCGGCAAATTTGTCGATAATGAACAGAATATAACGTATATCGACCATAATATTCCGACAAAGTTGGGGGTCGAAATATATGTCGCTCATAGTGCCTTCCCACTGTCTGTCGAAGTTGAGTCCGATAAGGTTTCCGTTGGCGTCGATGGTAGGTGACCCCGAATTGCCGCCGGTAGTGTGGTTGGTGGCGGTAAAAGCTACGGGTATTTTGCCCTGCGAATTGGCGTACCTTCCGAAGTCGCGTTTATGGTAAAGGTCGAGCAGTTTTTTCGGTACATCAAACTCATAATCGTCCGGTATATATTTCTCTATAACCCCATCGAGAGTGGTCTGGTATTTATATTCAATAGCATCGGCAGGCTCCGAGCCGCGTATCTGCCCATACGATACTCGCAGAGTGAAATTGGCGTCGGGGAAAAAGACCTTGTCTTTGTCGGTGGTCATTTGCAGAGCCATATAGCGTTTCTGCAAATCGTTGAGACGATTTTGTATCTTCTTGTTGTTGTCTAGGCAATTATCGTTATAGACTTGGAGGAAACGGCTATACATATCGACAAACTTGTCGTTACGTATCTTGGCAACGAGAGTGCGATTGTCGCGGAAAAGAGCGTCTAACAGAGTAGTATCGTTATTGACTACAACCGACTTCGTAGCCCACTTATGAAATAGCGGCAGGCTTGTATTAGTATCGGTATAGCGAGCGAAGTCGTTGGCTAAAAACTCTTTGGGAGTGTTGCGGGTGTAATACTCGAAGATACCGGCAGTAACCTTGAGGTCGAGCGTAGGGTCGAAATCGCGATAGATAGCCTTTATTCGATTCTTGATTTCGAGTTTATTGTCTTCGGTAAGTTCTCCTTGCGAATTCAACTTCAATATCTTATGATATAGCGACGATAGATACAGCGTTTCGGAGTTTCGGAAGAGTTCGCCCCATAGAGTATTGGTTCTGATGTATTTATTTTGTTCGTCGTAGAGGCGTTCCATCTCGGAAAGTATCTTCACGATATCGGGGTTGAGGGCTTTGAGTTTGCCTTCGTATTCTCTTCGTTTCTGTACGGCATTGCTTCTCTTGAGTCCTTTGAGTTCGCCTTGCCACTTTTTCCAAGCATTCGATATGATGGCGTATTTGGAAGCGTATTTGATACGTGTGGCATGGTCTTGCCTCATCTTTTCGTCCAATATTTTGAGCGTAATATCTCTGACGGCTATTCTTGTAGGGTCGGTGTGTGTGATTATCTGCTCTATAGCTGCAGCAGGCAGATACTCGGAGGTTCTGCCGGGGTATCCGAATATGAAGGTGAAATCGCCCTCCTTGAGCTCTTTTATGGAGATGGGGAGATAATATTTTGGCTTAAAAGGAACGTTGTCGGGCGAATATGGAGCCGGACGGTTGTTTTTGTCGGCATATATCCTGAAAATGGAGAAGTCGCCTGTGTGTCGCGGGTATTTCCAGTTGTCGGTATCGGCACCAAACTTGCCTATCGACTGAGGCGGTGCGGCTACAAGCCTTACATCGTTGTAAGTCTCGCTTAGGAAGGCGTAGTATTTATTGCCGTCGTACATAGGCTTCACTACAATGTGTTGGTAAGATTCACGGGGCGTCTCTTTTTGGAAGCGCTTTATATTGTCGTCGATAGCCTTCTGAGCCTCTTCGTGCGATAGCCCGTCGACACCTGCCAATATCTTATCGGTGATATCGGTGATATCGACTACGAAAGTAACGGATAGGTCTTCGTTGGGTAACTCGTGCTGTCGGCTTTTCGCCCAAAACCCGTTTTTGAGGAGGTCGTTGTCGACAGATGAGTGATACTGAATATATTCGTAGCCGCAATGATGATTCGTGAGCACCAACCCTTGCGGAGATATTACCTCACCCGTACAGCCCCCTCCGAACTGAACGATAGCGTCTTTTATGCTCGGTCGTGTAGTGTCGAATATATCCTTAACGGATATTTTGAGTCCGAGGTCTTTCATTTCCTGCTCGTTGAGCTCTGTCGGTAGCCACATACCGCCATTCTTCTGAGCAAATAGGGAGAATGCGGATAATAAGATTAAAGCTGTGATATTTAGCAATTTATTCATAATTATATGTATTTGTGATTCGTGTTTTTTCGGAACGCCAAAGTTAAGCTAAATTTCTCGATTGCAGGTACAGATTAGAGACGAATGGAGAGCATCGTCGTACTCACGACGAT
>CAJPPQ010000096.1 GCA_905372605.1 Porphyromonadaceae bacterium | reverse complement strand
TAATTAAACCACATAGTAAGATATGAAAGTTTTAGTAGCTACCGAAAAGCCTTTCGCAAAGAAAGCAACAGAAGAGATGAAAAACATCGCCAAGCAGGCTGGTGTTGAAGTAGTATTATTGGAGAAGTATACAGACGTCGGCGACTTGTACAAAGCCGTAGAGACAGTAGACGGTCTGATAGTACGCTCCGATAAAGTAACCAAAGAGGTCGTATCTCACGCCAAAAACCTCAAGATTGTAGTGCGTGCCGGAGCCGGTTTCGACAACTTAGACCTCGCCGCTTGTACCGAACGCGGTATAGTATGTATGAATACTCCCGGCCAGAACTCCAACGCCGTAGCCGAACTTGCCATCGGTATGATGGTGTTTATGGCTCGCAACACCTTCGCAGGAGGTACTGGCTCGGAGCTTAAAGGTAAGACTCTCGGCATACACGCTTACGGCAACGTAGGACGTCTGGTAGGACTTCTCGGAAAAGCCTTCGGTATGAATGTAATCGCTTTCGACCCGTTCGTTAAACGCGAGAATGTAGAAAAAGACGGTGTAACATACATCGAAACCATCGAAGAAATGTACAAGAAAGCCAACTTCATCTCGTTGCACATACCTGCCAACGAAAAGACAAAGAAATCTATCAACTACTCGCTGCTGAGCCTTATGCCGCAAGGAGCTTTCCTTATCAATACGGCTCGTAAGGAAGTAGTAAATGAAGAAGACCTGGTACGCCTGATGACTGAACGCGAAGACTTCAAGTATGCCACCGATATAGCTCCCGAAAACTTGGCTGTACTCAAAGAGAAATTTGGCAACCGCGTATTCGCTACTCCCAAAAAGATGGGTGCCGAGACTTCTGAGGCAAATATCAACGCCGGACTCGCAGCAATACGTCAGTCTATCGGATTCCTCAAAGACGGTGTAGATAAGTTCAGGGTGAATTAATATTTCTGACTTCATACTAACTTAGAATAAGTTGATTAACGGAAGGTTTCGGCACGTATGAATATATACGGCAGCCGAAATCTTTTTTCTTTTTCATAATAAAATATACCTATCGTCCAAGACAAATACTCTCTGCTTATGCCACAAATATCGAAATCGGTAATAGAAGGATATAGAGTATACCTGCAACTCGAGCGCTCGATGTCGCCAAACACGGTAGAGGCGTATATGCACGACCTCAATACATTGCTCGGATATTTCGAGACATCGTCTATAGACTACAAAGAGGCGACACTCGAAGACTTCAAGTCGTTCGTGGAGGCACTGTCGAAGATAGGCATCTCGGCACGGTCGAGAGCAAGGATAATATCGGGGATAAAAGCATTCTACAAGTACTGCGTCATCGACCGCATACTGAAGACCGACCCCACAGAGCTACTCGAGCTACCAAAGATACCTCAATACCTTCCGTCGATATTGTCCATACAAGAGATAGAGAAGATGATAGACTCCATCGATCTTACAGAGGTCGACAAATACAGCAAACTCAATCTCGGCGACCGCAACAGAGCTATGCTCGAGATACTTTACGGCTCAGGCGTCAGGGTTTCGGAGCTTGTCGGTATGCGAATATCGGATATCAACCTCACAGAGCGTTTCGTCAAGATAATGGGCAAAGGAAGTAAAGAACGACTCGTCCCTCTGTCGGAAGCTGCAATCGGTGCTATCAAAAACTGGATGATTGCACGCAACGTCATCGAAATCAAATACAGACAAGAAGACTTTCTTTTCCTCAATCGAAGAGGTTCGCGTATGAGTCGCGAGATGGTTTTTATCATTATAAAGAAGTTGGCCGAAAAAGCGGGTATCGTAAAGAATATTAGCCCACACACCTTTCGTCATTCTTTCGCTACGCATATGCTCGAAAACGGTGCCAACCTGCGAGCAATACAGCAACTACTCGGGCATTCGAGTATCACTACCACCGAGATTTATACCCATACGGGTGTAGCTTTCCTACGCGAAGAGATAATGAGGTATCACCCCCGAAACCGCAATCGCAACTGACACTATTCACCGCACGACGCACTCGACACGCCGATTGAGTTGCCTGCCCGCTTCGGTAGCGTTCGAGGCGACGGGGGCAGACATCCCGAGCCCCTTCGCTACGAGACGCGAGCCTTCGACTCCTTTCGAGACGAGTGCTTTCTTCACCGAAAGAGCACGGTTTTCGCTGAGAACTCGATTTCGCTTCTCGCTACCGATGTTGTCGGTGTGCCCGACGATTTCTATCGCTACGCTGGGGTTGTCTTTGAGGAACGATACGAGACGGTCTATCTCGTTGTCGGACTTGGGGTCGAGCTCGAATGAGTCGAACGCAAAGAAAATATTATCGAGCACCACGCTTTTACCTCTCTCTATCTTGGAAAGCAAGACGTATAGAGTGTCTTTGGTCTTATCTATCTTCGATGAGTAAAAGACATAACCCGGTTTACGGACATTAAGCCCGTATTCTCCCGAATCGGGTAAGATAAGAGTAAATTCGCCTGTCTTACTGTCTGAGTGAGATAAAAAAAACGGTTTTTTATGTAGATAATCGAATATCTCTACAGTAGCGAACGTCCCTACACGTGTAGATTTATTCCCTACATATTGCTTTTCGCTTCCTACACGTGTAGATTCTATTTCTACACGTCCCTTGATACATACTACACTTGAAGGACGAGCCTCTTCATATAGACGAAACTCATATACATCTATACCACGCTCTTTTTCGTCTGTATTGAGTAGCGAAATATATCCCTTATCTCCTGCCCCATTAAGAGTGAATCCATAGCAGTCGGTATTTTTATTTAGGGGATATCCGATATTCTTTGCCTTCGACCATTTACCGTCTTCGCCGCGTCGGCTGACGAATATATCAGAACCGCCGAAATTCAAATGACCTTTCGACAAGAAGTATAGAGTACGATTATCGGCGTGTATATAAGGCGCATAGTCGTCTTGAGGCGAATTGACGGCTTGTCCGAGATTCTCAGGGTTCGAGAAACGTAGCTTACCGTCCGACAACTGTTCGACACGACAATACCACAGATCACGCCCGCCATACGTTGGCGGGCGATTCGATGTGAAAAATAGTTCGTCGCCCGACGACGAGAGAGAAGGATTGCTCTCCCAGTATGAAGTGTTGAGTGACTTGCCCGCATTGATAGGCTTGCTCCATATGCCGTCGGTACAGATAGAGTAGTATATATCGCAGCTGCCGAAACCTTCGGGCATATTGCATGCCACGAAAAACATATAACGACCGTCGGCAGATATCGTCTGAGAGCCTTCGTTGAACGTCGGGCTATTCAGTTCCTTTATCGGTACGAACGCTGTCCACCTACCGCCGTCTTTTTTACTCCAGTATAGGTTTTCGTTCGATGCATAGTTACCCATCGACGACATCGTTACCGACAGTATCTTGTCGTCTGCCGTTACCGACGGGAAATATTCGTCTTTCGTCGTGTTTGCATAGACGAGGTTTTGTGGCGAGAAAGGTACGGGGTGCTCTATCATATACATTATCTGGTTGTACTCGTCGAGAATCGTCTGCCTGCCTTTGCAAGTATCGCTCAACTGCTTCAGATACGTCTGAGCCTCGCCGTATCGCCCCATATTCTTGAGTATATCGGCAAGCTTCTTAAGTGTTTCGTCCTTGCGGTGAGCGTTATTCTTAATGGCGAGCTTGAGTATTTCGATAGACTTCTCCTTATCGCTGTTGTTAGCGTCGGCTATCGCCCAATAAGGCTCTACAAACATCTTATCGGCATCGATAGCTTTTTTCATCTTACTGCAAAATTCGTCTACCGACATCCTATACTTGTCTTCTATAGCTTTTGTGTAGATGGTCTTTGCTTTTTTGTTGGCTGTCGAAAGTATTTGCTTCTGCCCATAACTATGGGTATTGTATGCGAGGAGTAAAATTACGGCTACCAGCGATGTTCTAATAATGATATTCATAACATATTACTATTTTGTTCCAACGGCAAAGGTACATATTTATCGTATAGTTTTTGCTGACGATTTGCTTTTACTGTTGTTGGTTATGATGCTTTTTTGAATAATTCTTTCTGTTATTATCGAACAAAAAAGAGGAGAATGTCTGCCTCGACATTTCTCCTCTCATCGTAGTAATAATTTACAACTATTCAATGCTCATGCTCATGGTCGTGTTCCTTTGCCGAATACGATATTTTTATATTCCGAGCAACGAATGTTTCGTTACGCGCTTTGTCCGAACAGGTTACCATAAAGTGATAATTGCCCTCTTTGAGCGGCTTACCGTTGACTGTGGTGGGTATCACAATCTTGTGGTGATGGATAGTAACATTGCGTTTACCCTCGATACTCTGCTCTCCGGCAGCGATAAATTCGCTTTCGAGCCACGTCTTCTCGAATGCAATCGAATCGCCGGCAGCAAATTGAGGAGCAGCTTGCTCATGTGTGTGTCCGTCGAAAGCGGGGTGGATATTTACCTTGTAAGAGCCTAGAGCCTCGTTATCGGCAAATTCTACCTCGAAGTGTATGCCCTTGTCGCTTGGCTTCAGAGCATCACCGTTCTCAGGTTCGATGAGTTTGATAGTTGGTTTTTCGGTGTCTTTCTTGTTTTTTTCACAA
>CAJPPQ010000095.1 GCA_905372605.1 Porphyromonadaceae bacterium | reverse complement strand
AGTCGCCACTTCGTCGACAGTGAAGGTCGGCGAGCAAGACGGACAACTCGTTTTCGAGAACTAATTGCCCAACACTACTTCGCGACAGACGGTAATCGACTCGCTGCCATCTCGCATATAATCAACGAAAAAAGGGTAGACTCTCGTCGTTTTTCGAGAGTTTACCCTTTTCGGTTTGTATCGCCTGATAGAGAGCGGGTTACTTTATCTTCAGTGTTCCGTATCCTGCTTCGGCTCCGAAGAGAACGTAAGTCTTGTCGATGCTATGATTTATTTAAGTTGCTGATTATTTAAGATATATTTAAGTTCATCTCTCAAATTCTGCCGACGAATATTTGGTAAATGTAATAATTTTTAGTAAAAAAAATATGATGATATTACGGCTCAAAGAAATTTTATTTGATTAACTTTGCAGAAGTTTATTCCCTACACCAAGAAAAACAAATATACAAAGGGCAATATGGCTATTTTGTGGTCTATCGTTTACTATATTTTTCTGATACTATATTTTTATATGGTAATAGTAGCCATATCTGTCGTGCTGCTCGATAATCGCAATCCTATCAAACAGATAGCGTGGATAGTATGCCTCATACTACTTCCTTTTGCGGGGCTTATATTTTATGTGTTTTTCGGTAGAAATTATCGTAAAAACAAATTTTTCGCTTCAAAAGATTTCACCAATTCGCCCACAAAGAAGCCACTCGATTACGACAGCGAAGTATCTAAACTTAAGGCTTCTACCATACCATACTACTTGCAGCAATCGGTACAGCTACTGATTAAAAGCAGCAATGCGGCAATATACCAAGATACAGGCTTCGATGTTTTTACCTCGGGAGAGGAGTCGTTCGACAAGATTTTCAGCGATATAGAAAACGCAAAGGAGCATATACATATCGAGTTTTTTATCATCGAAGACGACAATATCGGCAATCAACTTCGCCGACTACTCATACGTAAGGCTCAAGAAAGGGTCAAAGTACGTGTGATATACGACTATCTCGGGGCTTTTCGCTTGTCGGAATCATACAAACAATCGCTTAAAAACGAAGGCGTATTCATTCATTCGTTTCTTCCGTTCGGACCCAAGATTGGTTTCAGCAAGATAAACTACCGCAATCATCGAAAAATCATAGTTATAGACGGCAAGATAGGCTATACGGGAGGTATCAATATTGCCGACCGTTATATAAAGGGCAATCGTTTGGGAAAGTGGCGCGATACTATCGTCCGTATGGAGGGAGAAGCAGTTCACGGGCTGCAAAATCTGTTCCTAACAGACTGGTATTTCGTCGACAACAAACTCATAACAGAGCCAAAATATTACCCCGCCCCGCAACATTTCGGTAAAAATTATACTCAGATAGTACACTCCGGACCCGACACCGACTGGGAATCTATCTTACAAGGATTGCTGTCGGTCGTGGGAAATGCCAAAAAGAACATATATATACACACCCCATACTTTCTGCCCCCCGAAAGTCTTATGATAGCTCTGCAAATGGCAGCTCTGAGCGGAGTCGATGTAAGAGTGATACTTCCTCTAAAAAGCGATACGCTAATAGCTTCTGCAGCAAGTAGTTCGTATTTTCTTAGGATAATGGAAGCAGGTGTAAGAATTTTCCACTATACAGACGATTTTTTGCATAGCAAAGCCATAACTATCGACGACGAAGTGGGGATAGTCGGTTCTGCCAATATCGATACACGCTCTTTTGAGCACAACTACGAAGTGAATGCCTTTATCTACGATAAGCCTACCGCCGAGACTCTACGCCGAGCGTTCGAGAACGATTTACTCTCTTGCCATGAGATAGACGCAGATACTTGGAGCCGTCGTAAGATATTTACTCGCCTAAAAGAGTCGATAGCACGGCTTTTCAGCCCTCTGTTGTAGTTGAAATTCTGCTTGTAATCGAAGAATGATACTCCGATATTAAACACGAAAAAAGAGACATATTGTAATATGTCTCTTGGAGCCAATTTGTATAGTAATTATTAATCGTGTAATTTATAGTCAGTTGTGCCTTATTTTATATATAGCCGTCTGATTGTTGGCGAAGCGTACCCGCACCACAAGGAACGACTTAGGCAAGTTGTCGATACGAACTTCGTGCGAATTTGCAGAAGTATTATACAGCATTCCTCCGATAGCAGAAAAAACATCCACTCTAGAGATAGTTTCGTCGGAAGTTATTACTAGTTGTCCACCCGAGGAGACTATTTTTACATCTATTTTTTTTTCGATACTACTGATATCTCCAGTACTCCTACTTACTGAATCTATGGGGGTTGCGTCGGAATATTCGGTAGCAAATACACCTACTGATATCGACACGAAAGCTAATATAAATAATACTTTTTTACTCATTATTCAATCACCTGAACTAATTTCCACCTGCAAAACTATAAAATATTTCTCTATGAACAATCAAATGTACGATATTTTTTTGAAAAACTCCTGTTTTTAACATAATACTTGAAAGTACATCAATAAGTAAACTACCTATATAAAACATTAGTTATCATGTCTTTTTCTATGCGACGACTGTATCAGTAATACTGCCACTGTAACTATAAGTACTATGAGTATTACGAACATTTCCATTTTATACTCGAGTGGGTGTACCCATATTTCCTTGAAAACATCGTGTCTACCAAGTACTTCGACAAAAGTCCAAAACACAATCACTGTTGGTATGGCATATCGAATAGCATATCCCCACGACGATATTTTCACTAGGCGAGCCATCATAAAAATCGAACCGATAAGGCAGGCAATAGCTATACCTATCGTAATGGGATGACGGTCGCCGAGGAAATGGTCGTCGTAGGCAAACATTAGCAATAAATAGCTCGTCCATAGGATAGTATTCATTTCTACAAATGTTACTATTGAGATGTTGTGGGCAATAGGTTTCACCTCGATACGAGTCTTGCTTTTGCGGAAAAATATTTTCTGCAAGTATGTGAAGAAGCTGCAACCACTCTTAATACTAAACATATACAAGAGCATAAATATCACCCAAAAGCCGACAGACGAAGGTATCATCAGATATTCGGGCTTAGTAATGATGTTTCCCATAGCGTCGGTTTGTGGCTGCACCCCAAGACGATGGGCAAAGTAAACGTATGCAAACTCTATCCATCCTGTCCAGAAAAGCAATGAACCGAATAAACCTGCAAGAGTCTGACGAGTATCACCATTAATAAATATACCCAATATAGTCAACATCAGACCTATAGCTCCCATAGCAAAAGCAGAATAATATAGCTGATGGTGAGTAAGAAAGTGCTCCATAAGTATCATAAGTGCATGACCAAGAGGCATAGTAAACAGCACTATTACAAACGAAAGCGAACCTACGAGAAATGATTTTCTTGTTATATTGCTCATTGTAATTACAATTTTATGTTAAACTATCGATTTGCAAAGTTATACCATTTTTTTCATACGCAACGGATATCGGCAATTATAGTGTGTCTGAAAAAATATTTTTTTGGAATTCAAAAAAATGTACTACCTTTGCAGCACAATTTTTCGAGACGCTTACTGTCTTGGTGAGATGGGTGAGTGGCTGAAACCAACAGTTTGCTAAACTGTCGTACGGGTAACCGTACCGGGGGTTCGAATCCCCCTCTCACCGCAGAGAAGATGATTAAAAAAGAGAGAGCAACAGTAATGTTGCTTTTTTTATAGTATATACAACATACAAAAAACATTGTTTTAGACGTATTTATGAGAGTATCGATAGTACAAAACGAGATAAAATGGGGTTATAAGGCCGATAATATAGCTTCGTTCGACGCCTTGGTAAAGACATTATACCACAATACCGATTTGGTGGTATTGCCCGAGATGTTTTCGACCGGGTTTGATGTAAACAACCCTCAACTGTCTGAAAGTGAGGGAGGAGAAGCCTACTCGAAAGTAAAGCAATGGGCAGACGAGGGTAATTTTGCCGTTGTCGGTTCGATTATGACCAAGGATGGCGATAAGTACTTCAATCGCAGCTTTTTCTGCTATCCCGACGGTACTATGCTCACTGCCGACAAACGACACCTCTTTATCGGAGACGAAAAACGTTATTTCACCGCAGGCAATAAAATTCTCACAGCCAACTATAAAGATGTAAATATCAGAGTCTTGGTTTGCTACGATTTGCGTTTCCCGGTATGGAATCGATATACCGACGAGAATCCGTTCGAATTGCTTGTGTATACAGCCAACTGGCCTAAAGACAGAATCGACGTTTGGGATACACTGCTCAAAGCACGTGCTATTGAAAATCAGGCTTTTGTATGTGCAGCTAATGCAGTAGGAAGAGATGCATACAAAGTCTATCACAATGGGCATTCGTGTGTAAGAGATATCAGAGGGGAGCTTATCCTAAGCTTCGACGACGACCAGATAGCAGCAAAAACGGTAGAACTGGACTTGGCTTTTCAGAGAAAAATAAGAGAGAGATTCCCTGTACTCAACGATATGGATGAGTTCCATATAAATGTGGAATAAGTCGATAAGAAATATTGCAGCTATATTGCTATATACCATCTGCTTTTCCTTAACAACTTAGGAATAATAGACATCAACTTTACGATATAAAAAAAAGTTGTAACTTTGCCGTTTGAAATTAATAATGTCCTA
>CAJPPQ010000094.1 GCA_905372605.1 Porphyromonadaceae bacterium | reverse complement strand
CGCTCTCGAAACGAATCATCGACGACTACCACAAAGGCAAAATATTCGTCCGCTCATCAGAGGTAGGCAGAGGTACGACGTTCAGAATAATACTGAATGGATGACATTTAATATTAAATTGAAACTAACGTGGAGGAATATTCTTTACCAATTGTAGTGAGGAATAAAAAAATACTAAGAGATTACAAGCAAAGTCAGTCGTGTGAGTAGTGTACGAGCAATTCGCGATACGAACTGAATATTTTCGATTTTGAGACAAATCCTTTATAAACACCGCCCTTGTCGACGACAGGCAGATTCCATGCCCCCGTACTCTCGAATACGTCCATAACCTTATCCATCGGTGTGTTGTATAGTATCTTGGCAGGCGGAGATACCATAAGCTTACGCACCTTGAACCGTCCGTAAAGTTCAGAGCGAAACATTATGTTACGTACTTCGTCGAGCGTCACTATACCCAATAGTTTGCCACTATTGCGTTCTACGACGGGATATATGTTTCGTGTCGATTTGGAAATAATATTTATAAGGTCGCCGAGCGTCATATCGGGGAAAATCGTCTCCAAATCGGTCTCGATTACATCTTCCATTTTCATAATGATAAGCACCCCTCGGTCTTTGTTGTGCGTCAGGAGTTCGCCTTTTTTAGCCAAACGCATAGCATATATGGAGTGTGGTTCGAAAATAATTATTGTAAGATACGATATTACCGATACTATCATAAGAGTCATAAATAGCGAGTATCCACCCGTAAGCTCTGCGATAAGGAATATTCCTGTCAGCGGAGCATGCATTACTCCGCTCATAATGCCTGCCATACCGGCAAAAGCGAAATTGGTCAGCGGTACTTCGACGCCAAGCAGTCGTAGCACGAAAGCTACAAGAAATCCCGTGAGCGACCCCACGAACAACGATGGCGCAAAGAGTCCGCCCGTGCCGCCGCTTCCGTTTGTGAGCACCGATGCGAAAATCTTTATAAGAGCAATAAGTCCTATAAACGATATTATAGCCCAAGGCGTATCGCGGTAATCGAATAGCAACGATTGCGAGAAAAGCGACTCGAAATCGCCCTTGAGCAGAGAGGTAATAGAGTCGTATCCCTCACCATAGAGAGGCGGGAAAAAAAATATCAACACTCCGAGCGACACACCCCCGATGAGCAGGCGTATCCAGAAGTTGTTGATCTTTTTGTATACCGTCTCGAACCAATGAGTGGTACGCACGAAGTATAGCGACATCAGTCCGCAAACGACGCCCAATATGATGTGCGACGGAATACGGCTTAGCTCGAAAGGTTCGAAGTCTTGCGTGTAGAAAATGGCTAAATCGCCGGTAAGGAAATATGCTACGGCTGCTCCTGCTACCGCCGATATTATCAGCGGCGAAATCGATGCCATAGTAAGGTCGAGCATCAATACTTCGAGAGTAAACATTACTCCCGCTATCGGAGCTTTGAATATACCTGCGATAGCTCCCGACGCTCCGCAGCCGACAAGCAGCATAAGAGTCTTTTGGTCGAGTTTGAGATATCTGCCCAAATTCGACCCGATAGCAGCTCCGGTGAGCACCATCGGAGCTTCGGGTCCTACTGAGCCACCGAAGCCGATAGTAAGTGAGCTCGCCACAATCGACGACCAAGTATTGTGAAGTTTTATTATAGCTTTGTGTTGCGAGATGGCATACAATATCTTAGTTATACCATGCGAAATATCGTCTTTGACTATATATTTTACGAAAATCGCTGCCAGAAATATACCGAGCATAGGCATACCAAGATACCAGAAGTTCACCGAATTGTCGGTAAGACCTACGACGAAATTCTGTACCAAGTGTATGAACGACTTCATAAAGAAAGCCGCTATACCCGCCAATACGCCTATTATCAGACTCAATATAATGATGAAAGTGTTTTCGCTGACGTGCCGCTGACGCCACGAAAGAAACCTCATATAGTATGAGTTGTAGGTATTGTATAATTTGTCGAAACGATAATGAAACATCATATTTTTCCGAAAAATGTAGGCAAAGATAGTAAATAGTTTCGAGCAAGCCACAAAAACTATCGGTCTACACACCTATCTGCCTTATCTATCGAGGATTATACCCCGACTTCTCCAATATCTGCTGCGCATCGGTATTATCGATAAGTTGCTGAGGCGTAACGTCAATATTTCTACTCATATAAGCGTCTACTATCTGCCACCCTATATATTGCCCTGCTCTACCCGGCGACTCCTGAGTAAACGGCTGCGTGAACGGCGAATCGTTGAGATACTTTATCATCAGCGTATAGTCGTTGCTGAACAGATGTCGGTTTTCGATAAGAGTCTGCCACATAGCTTTTTCGTTCTCTTTGCACCACTGCCATTGTTCGTCGGAGTATCCCATTACGATATTAGGTTTCTCGTCGGGCAATAGCAATGCGGTAAGATACAATATCTTGCCTTTGTATATCATTTCGTCGAGCAGCCGCTCGTTTGCAGGCGTGTAGGGAAATTCGGTAAGCAGCCACACCGATATATAGTCGGAGACCAGTTTCTCGGGCTTCCAATTCCGTATGAGATAGTCGTAATTGTCGGCACCCTGCGAATAGAGTCGGTAGTCGGCGCCCAAATATTTGTCTATGCCGGCAGCGATGAGGCTATCGGCAACAATCATATTCTGGTTGAGCAGCGAGACACACATTATTATTTGAGGTACCGATAGTTGCGGAAAGAAATATTTGCCTCTTTTGAATGCATTTGTAAGCTGTTTTTCGATATCCGATACCTTTTCGTATCGTTTTAGAGCATCGGTATAAAGTTGTTTGGCGACACTATCGGCAAAGAATTTCGGCAATACGTGTAAGATAGTATCGCGGCTATTGCCGAAGTAGACGACTCCGCCGAAATATACGGGTGCAAATCTCGGATACTTAGCAAACAATCGGTCTAAGTCTGCCCCTAGGTCTTTACTATCTCTCAACGCCCAAAAATCTCTGTCGAAGCGGGCAATCTTAATATCCAAATCGATACCCGATACGTCTGCCGTACGACTTGCCTTCTGTCTGCAGCCGACAGCTAAAGTCATTAGTATACAGGCAAAAAATATTTTTCTCATAATAACTGTATTATTTATTGGTTTTTACTATTAATTTTTCTTTGGTTTTAAAAACAAGTCTCATCTTGGAGAATATTGTCTCACCGCTGCAAAAGACTATCGATAATTTGTATTCTCCCTCGCCTGCAGGAACGACTCCGCTTATTTCCGCCTCTATTTCGGGTGAGGCGATGGGGTCCAACAACGACACGAACTTGACATTTTTTACTCGCTCTATTTCAAAAGCTTCTGCTTTGCTTATAGAAAAGAGTTCCTCGGCTATTTGTATCAGACATACGCCCGGAGTAACAGGCTTCGATGGAAAATGAGCTTTATAAATTACGCTATCGGCATCGAGACGCAGACCGAAAGTAACCACGTCTTCGGCGATATCTTGTCTTACAATCGAATAAAGGTTGTCTTTGAACAACATAGTGTATTTTATCGTCTATCGGTTTGTAATTTTAAATTTGGTGTCGTCTATCTTTTGGTTCAACTCTATTTTGTCGAAGACAATGGTAGTACAGTCGCCGCTATTTTCGTGCATTACGATTTCGATAGCGACCATTCGCTTGGTATCTATCTTGATATTTATCTGCCGATAATAGCTTTTGAGTCGCTTACCGACGGGATACAGCTCTATCTGTACTGTTTCCGACGATATATCGAATATTTCGCTCGAAAACATCTTGCCATCGGCTATATTACTTCCGTTTATCATATTGATTATCAGGCTACCCAATTGCTTTATGGCTTGGCTATTGCCTACGCTTTTGCCATTGTTGTCGAGCAATCGTGTTTGTTTGCCGTTTACGACCAACACCGATTTGATAGGAGCCACATACTCCCACGCCAACATCGAAGGGCTACTATAATACATATTGCCTTTACTTACAGCATTTCCCGCAACTAATACAGAGGTTTTGGTCTGAGTGAACCCACACTGCAACGACGCGATTTCTCTCGACTTGGCGATAAACTCCTTCTCGAACTGTCGGCGCTGTGTGTCTGTGAGTTTTCGAGGTTTCTGAGCCGATACCACCGCAGCAGAGAGCATAGCGACAATTACGACCGATAGTTTGATATTAATTTTCATTTTCAACGGATAAATATATTTGTTTTTCAGTCGATTACTTATGTTTATTACTAATCAAATGTATTGTAAAGATAGCGAATATTCCCAAAGCCGTCCCAATCGTATTGGCTACGATATCGTATATAGACGCCGTGCGATACGGCAAAGCCCATTGAATCGCTTCCATCGCCACCCCTAACGCGATGGCAATCGTCGCCGCCTGCCATAAGCTGCGACTACTCAGACATATACGTCCGATACGACAGAAACCATCTACCAGAAAGGCTACCGTAAAGGCAAGATACATAACGATATGCACTATCTTGTCGGCAAATCGTATACCGTAGCTTGGCAACCCCGACGAAGGCATTACCGACAGTATTACTATCAGTAACCCGACTGCTATGGTAAATCTTCTTTTGCAGAGGCTGCTACACATCGGCATGGTACACAATCGATTAATAGTATTTTATCTCCTTGCCGTAAATATCAGACAACAAATTATTTGCAAGACGAGACGCCCCGAAG
>CAJPPQ010000093.1 GCA_905372605.1 Porphyromonadaceae bacterium | reverse complement strand
AACCGCGCAACCGCGCAACCGCGCAACCGCGCAACCGCGCAACCGCGCAACCGCGCAACCGCGGTGTGTAGGCTATTTTAAATCATCATTACATCATTTTATAGTATCTCAAAATCGATACGCATGGTCGGCTTTTTATACCCATGCGTATTTTATATTTCACGCGAACAATCAATTCGAAAATGCAGCGTAACGATTCGGCAGAGGTGAAACGATGGGCGAATTTTTCCTTGAAGTAAAAGGCATATCGAAATCATTTCCCGGTGTGCAAGCGCTTGACGATGTGAACTTTTCCGTGCGGCGAGGTGAAATTCATGTTTTGTGCGGTGAAAACGGAGCGGGAAAATCGACTTTGATGAAAATTTTGGACGGGATTTATAAAGCGGACAGCGGACAGATATTGATCGACGGAAAGCCGGTTGAAATCAATTCGCCCCGTGATGCCCGTCGGTACGGAATTGCGATGATTTTCCAAGAATGCGCCTATGTTCCCGAAATGAGCATCGCGGAAAATTTATTCCTCGGCGATTTACCGGTAAATGCGCTGCATCAAGTCGATTGGAAGTATATTTATAAAAAAACGGAAGACTTGCTCGTTTCGGAAAATTTTATCGAAAATACGAAATTCGAAAACGGTGTGCATACCAAGCTGAAGAATTTATCCATATCCGATATCCAAATGCTTGAAATCATAAAGGCGATTTCAAAAGGTTCGCAAGTGTTGATTATGGATGAACCGACATCGTCTTTGGCGCAAAAAGAAACGGATATGCTGCTTAAAAAAGTCATCGAATTGAAAAACAGAGGAAAAAGCATCATTTATATTTCTCACAAAATGGATGAAATTTTTAAGATCGCAGATCAAATTACGATATTCCGCGACGGTAAAGTCGTTTGTTCAAAACCGGCATCGGACTTATCGATCGATGAAGTCATCACGCTGATGGTCGGACGCAAGCTTTCGAATAATTATCCGAAAGAGACGGTGGAAATCGGCAGACGGCTGCTCACCGTCAATCATTTGACGAGAAAAGGCGTCTTTTATGATATCGATTTTCACCTCGATGAAGGCGAGATCGTCGGATTTGCCGGCCTTGTCGGCGCAGGACGGACGGAAGTCGCACGTGCGATATGCGGTTTCGATCCGATAGATTCCGGTACGATAGAACGCGACGGTAAAGAGGTTGTGATACGCAACGTCAGCGACAGCATCGAAAACGGTATCGCGATGTGTACGGAAGATCGACGACGATACGGACTCGTGCTTGTGAGAAACGTGCGGGAGAATATCAGCTTGCCGAATCTCAAAAAATTTATTTTCAAATTTCGGCTTCATAAAAAAATTGAAAATAAAGCGATAAACGATCAGTGCGATTTATTAAAAATTAAAACACCCGATATCGATTCACCGGTTGCGCATTTGAGCGGCGGAAATCAGCAAAAGGTCGTATTGGGAAAATGGCTGCTCAAAGATTCCGCCGTGTTGATTTTGGACGAGCCGACGAGAGGCATAGATGTCGGTGCAAAGTATGAAATCTATAAATTTATGTCGCAAATCGTCAAACAAAAAGGCAAGGGGATCATTATGATTTCATCCGAACTGCCGGAACTGATCGGTATGTGCGACAGAATCTACGTTATGTGGGAGGGGCATTTGACGGGGGAAATTAAACGATCCGATTTTTCTCAGGAGTTGATTATGGAATATGCAACGGGTTTGAAAAAAGAAGTAAAGGAGTAACGGATGATAAACACTACAAAAAAGATTTCGAATGTCGTCAGAAAATACAGCATTTTTGCGATCCTTGTCATCATGCTTATCATAAGTTCATTTTTAAATGAAAATTTTTTTACGGTCGCGAATTTAACGAATATCATGCGCCAAATTTCCGTTACGACTATATTGGCGTTCGGCGAAACGATGCTGATCATCGCGGGGTTGATAGATCTTTCGTCCGGTGCGGTGCTCGCCCTTGCGGGAGTCATATCGGTATATGTTTTTAAAATAACCGGCTCCCTATTACTTGCATTTTGTATCGGTATTTTGATCGGCGTACTTTGCAATATCGTGAGCGGGATATTTGTAAGCGCATATAAAATGCCGCCGTTTATCGCGACATTGGCGTTGACGCAGATAGCGCGCGGTGCGGCGCTTTTGTTTACACGGGGACAAAATATCTATCAAATCGATAAGTATACCGTTTTCGGACAAGGTTCGCTGTTGTATATTCCGATTCCCATTATTTTTATGATTTTGATGCTCGTTATGACGTGGTATATCCTCAATCATACGCGCTTCGGTCGATCTTTGTATGCGATAGGAGGGAATGCCGAAGCTGCGAACGCATCGGGTATTAAAGTATCGAATGTGAAATTTATCTGCTTTGTTATAAACGGCGTTCTTGTCGGTTTGGCCGGCGTGTTGTTTATGTCCCGCGTCAATGCGGGCTTGCCGAATGCGGCGGCCGGTTACGAATTTGAAGCTATGACCGCGACGATCATCGGCGGTACCAGTTTTTCCGGCGGTATCGGGACGGCGACGGGAACGCTTGCCGGCGCATTTATAGTCGGATTTCTTAACAACATAATGAATCTGCTCGGAATCAATTCGTATTTGCAGCAGATAATACGCGGCTTAATCATTGCGCTCGCCGTTATTATGGATACGGTTGCAAAAAACAAACGATTGAGTCCGAAAGAACTCGCAATAAAAGAGGCGGTAGAAAATCAAGCGTAATTTATTGCAGGGAATCCCCGCGATAAAAATATTGGCATCATATTTAGGAGGTTAAATATGAAAAAGGTTTTGACGGCGATGGTGTTTGCGGCAGCGTTGATACCGATGACGCTTTTTGCAAACGGACAGTCCGATTCCGGCGGCGAAAGCAAAAAAAAAGTTGTGTATATTGCCAGAGCGCAAGGAGATTCGTTTGCAGCGTGGTTGGCGAACTCCATCAGAAAGGAAGCGAAAAAATATCCGTATATCAAACTCGATATAATGGACGGCGAAGCGAACGATGCTAAAGAGAACATGCTGATTGAA
The DNA here is from genome assembly GCA_905372605.1 of Porphyromonadaceae bacterium. GTDB lineage: Bacteria > Bacteroidota > Bacteroidia > Bacteroidales > Paludibacteraceae > F0058. The sequence continues at coordinate 1,704 of CAJPPQ010000093.1, read as the reverse complement.
AACTGTATAACGAATAAATACGATCTTATTATTTTGCAGCCGAACAACGGTGAAGCGCAAACGCCGTATGTAAAAAAAGTCGTTGCAGCAGGCATTCCCGTTATTTTGACAAATCCGCGCATTCCCGGTCTTGCCGGTACGAACAGCGTCGACGCCGATCCCTATGAACAGGGTGCCGTCAATGCTCGCTTGGCGCTGAAGCAGATCCCGCGCAATGCAAAAGTCGTCGTTCTCAACGGACCGGCGGGCAATATGCATTCGACGGCACGGCGAAAAGCATGGCAGCAGGAATTCTTCGCCAAACGCTCCGATATAAAAATCGTCGGCGAGCAAATCGCGAATTGGAATAAAGACGAAGCGATGAAATTGATGGAAGACTGGGTGCAGGCAAACGATCAAATCGACGCGGTTATTTCGATGAACGACAATATGTGTGCGGGCGCGCTTGAAGTCGTAAAGGATAATCCGAAATATAAAAAATTGCTTGCATACGGAGTTGACGGTACGGCGGAAGCTGCGCTTTTAATTCAAGAAGGACGCATGACATCGACATCGTTCCAAAATGCCTATGCCCTGGCGGTAAAGAATATGGAGCTTGCCGATCAAATTTTGACGGGAAAGGTAACGAAACTCGTGGATTTTGATATCGATTGTCCGTTGATTACAAAAGATAACGTTAAAGATTTAATAGACGCTCATAAAGCAGCCGGGTCTTTGAAGTAAGCGGAAGACGAAGGGGCCGTTTCAAAAGGCGGTTACTTTTTCGACAGCCCCTTCGCCTGTGTTGTCATATTTATTTTAGGGAGAAATTATGAAAGCGCTCGTACTTGAATCGACAAAAAAACTCAGTTTAAGAGATTTTCCCATTACGGAAACCGTCGGGCCCTATGATGTTAAAATACGGATTAAAGCGTGTGGTATTTGCGGAAGCGACGTTCATTATTATTTGGAAGGCGCCATCGGCGATTTTATCGTTAAAGAGCCGATGATACTCGGCCATGAAGCTGCCGGTGTCATAATAGAAAAAGGGGAAAAAGTAAAAAATCTTAATATCGGCGATCTGGTTTGTATGGAGCCGGGTATTCCCGATATGCAAGCTTTGGAAGTGCTTGAGGGAAATTATCACCTCGATCCCGATATCCGTTTTTGGGCGACGCCTCCGGTTCACGGATGTTTACGTGAAACCGTCGTTCATCCGGCTCGCTTTTGTTTTAAATTACCGAAAGGCATGAGCGCGGCGGAAGGCGCTATGATGGAGCCGCTTGCGACCGGTGTCGAAGCTGCAAAAAAAGCGCGCATTGAGCCAGGCGATACGGCACTCGTCGTAGGGTGCGGAACGATAGGCATAATGGTCGCTGTTTCAGCGCTTGCCGGCGGTTGCAGTAAAGTGTTTATTTCCGATGTAAAACAAGAAAAACTCGATATCGCGGGCAGTTATGCGAATATTATTCCGATAAATGTAAAAAAAGAAAATCTTATCGATTTTATAATGAAAGAAACGAACGGTAAAGGCTGCGATCGTGTTTTCGAAGCATCCGGCAGCCCCGCCGTTTATCCCGATTTTTTTAAATGCACGAAACGCGGCGGAAAAGTCGTCTTGGTCGGTATGATGAACGGATTGGTTCAAATGAATGTTCCGTGGATTCAAGTACACGGTTTGAGCATCGAAACGTTGTTCAGATATACCAATCAGTTCGGTAAAGC
>CAJPPQ010000092.1 GCA_905372605.1 Porphyromonadaceae bacterium | reverse complement strand
ATGCTCGAGGAAAAAGGCATCGTTGCGAGCCATAGTGATAGCACAAATCTTTTTTGTAGTCGCCATATTATGTGTGTGTTATTTATTTATGGCAGCAAAGATAGTAAAAATTTATCACTTGGCAGCAGAAGTCAAAAGCTATCTTACACACACACAACTATCATCGCAATTTACACTTTGCCAAAGTCTACGAGTTTTTATATTTTTGCACTTTGAAAACAACAACTTTCTACACCGATTTCTTATAATCTATCACCCCCACCGAAAAAAGCAATGAGTATCGAAGAACGTATCGCCAATTTAAGGCAAGAAATAGAAGAATACAACCGCCAATATTATATCGAAAACAACCCTACGATATCGGACTTCGAGTTCGACATGAAACTCAAGCAGCTCGAAGAGATGGAGAGGGTATATCCTCAGTTTTTCGACAAAAACTCTCCGACACAACACGTTGGAAGCGACCTTACAAAGACATTCGAGCAGGTCGTACACCGCTATCCTATGCTATCGCTGTCGAACACCTACTCCGAGAGTGAAGTGGAGGAGTTTTATACCCGACTCAGTCGGCAACTCGGCGAAGCATTCGAGATTGTATGCGAACTTAAATTCGACGGTGCCTCCATATCGCTCATATATGAGAACGGAGAGTTATCTAAAGCCGTTACTCGAGGCGACGGTGTCAGAGGCGACAACGTTACGAACAACATACGTGCCATACGCTCCATACCTGCCAAATTAGTAGGCAATTATCCTAGTCGGTTCGAGATAAGAGGCGAGATACTTATGCCTTTTGCCGTGTTCGAAAGACTCAATGCCGAGAGAGCCGACAGAGGCGAACAACCCTTCGCCAATCCTCGCAATGCCACTTCGGGCACGCTCAAACTGCTCGACCCCTCCGAAGTTGCTCACCGAGAACTCGACTCGTATCTCTACTATCTGCTCGGAGAAGAGCTCCCTTTCGGCACTCACTACGACAATATGATGGAGGCTCGCCGATGGGGATTCAAGGTATCCGAAGCTATGAAACGGTGCGGCAGCATAGACGAGATACTCGACTTCATCAGATACTGGGATACGGAGCGTCGGTACTTGCCTGTAGCTACCGACGGTATAGTGCTAAAAGTAAACGATCTCAGACAACAGCAACGGCTGGGGCTTACCGCCAAATCGCCCCGATGGGCTATTGCTTATAAGTATCAGGCAGAGAAGGCACTCACAAAGCTACTATCGGTAAGCTATCAGGTCGGACGCACCGGAGCAATCACCCCCATAGCCAATCTCGACCCCGTACTGCTTTCGGGCACTACCGTCAAACGCGCATCGCTACACAATGCCGACAATATAGAGCGGCTCGACCTCCATATAGGCGATATGGTATACGTCGAAAAAGGCGGAGAGATAATACCGAAAATCACTGCCGTCGATACGGAGCAGCGTGCCAATGACTCGCCGAGAGTAGTATTTCCCTCGCGATGCCCCGAATGCAACACCGAACTCGTACGAAACGACGACGAAGCCATATATTATTGCCCCAACGAAGACAATTGCCCCACACAGAGCAAAGAAAAAATATCGCACTTCGTATCGCGTAAGGCGATGAACATTGCCGGACTCGGCGACGAGACCATTTCGCTACTATTCGACAGAGGACTGCTTAGAGACGTTGCCGATATATACGAACTGCAGCAGGCAGATATATCGCTGCTCGAGAGACTCGGCGATAAGTCTGCCCGTAATATCATCGAAGGTATAGCAGGCTCGAAAAATGTACCCTATGCGAATCTACTATTTGCTCTCGGCATACGATACGTCGGCGAGACGGTAGCAAAACGCTTGGCAAAAGCCTATCGCTCAATAGACGATTTGCAGCAGGCTACGGTAGATGAACTAATACAAGTCGACGATATCGGAGAGGTCATAGCCGAAAGCATAGTGAAATACTTCGCCAAAGCCGAACACCGACGGCTCATCGAACGTCTTAGGGCTGCGGGGCTACAGATGGCTGACACGAGCAGCAGAGAGCCCACATCCGACAAACTTGCCGAGAAGATTATAGTCATAAGCGGTGTCTTTGCCCACCATTCGCGAGATGATTACAAGAGTATGATAGAAGCCCACGGCGGTAAGTGTGTCGGTAGCGTATCGAAAAACACATCGTTCTTACTTGCAGGAGACAATATAGGACCATCTAAGCTACAAAAAGCCGAGCAACTTGGAGTAAGTATCGTATCCGAAGAGGAATTCCTCGATATGCTTAAATAGAGGGTGTTTTTTACTAAAATCAAAACGTTCTTCTACAAAGAAACAAACGATTTTTCTCCCTCTCAAAACAAAAATCACTGCAGCCGATAAGTCTCTGCTTTTATGGGTGTGCCGACTAACGATTGAGGCGGAGGCTATTCTTTAGCTGCCCGCAAGCGGCGGCAATATCTTCGCCTCGCGAACGTCGCACTGTCGCTATAATACCTCGATGCGACAAATATCGGGCAAACTCCTCGATACGCTCCTCCGACGGACTCGCAAAGTCGCTACCCTCTACTCGGTGAAATCGTATGAGATTCACTCGGCAAGGCAGTCCTCGAAGTAGTTGCACGATACCTGCGGCATGCCGAGGCGTGTCGTTCAGTCCGTCGAAAAGGATATATTCAAACGATAGTCGCCGCTGGTGTGCGAAGTCGTATCGTCGGAGGAGAGTCACGAGGTCGGCAATGGGGTTAGTGTCTTCAACGGGCATTATCTTTCGGCGTTCGTCGTGGAAAGGGTTGTGGAGCGATATGGCAAGATGACACTGCGAAGAGTCGAGGAATCGGTGAGTACCATCGATTAACCCTGAGGTAGAGACTGTTATACGGCGAGGCGATAGAGCCATCCCCCAATCCGAAGTAAGTATGTCGATAGCTCGCAATACTTCGCCGATATTGTCGAAAGGCTCACCCATACCCATAAAGACGATATTTGTAATGTGGTTTGCCTCGTCGACCGAAAGTACTTGATTGATAATATCTCCGCAGGTAAGGTTACCGGCGAAACCGCATTTGCCGGTCATACAGAAAGCACAGCTCATCTTGCACCCCACTTGGCACGACACACACAGTGTAAGCCTATTGCCTTCGGGTATTGCCACAGTCTCGATATTGCCACCGCTTGCTGCGAAGAGATACTTTTTAGTACCGTCGGCCGAAAGTGTCGACAGCGTATAGGGATACCTCCCGAGACGGTAGTGCTCCTTTAGCAGTGATATGTTTTTCTTCGAAATATCGCTCATTTCATCGAACGAAACAGCGCCTTTGCCATAAACCCAACGCATCACCTGAGATGCACTATACGAGGGCATTCCCAGAGCTACGAGCGAGCTACGAAGGCTATCGGCAGTGTGGTCGATGATAGTTTTTTCATTCATTATATTAGTAAAATTGTTGTATTAAAACACGTAACAGATGAGAGTACAAAAGTACAAGATTTTTCTCCAACAGCCTCGTCTTCCAAAACACATGACAGCTACCTACCGAGCGAATAGCATTTTCATTACTCTTGGCATTTCGGCAATATTTCGTACCTTTGCAGCCTCAAAATAAAATCTATTCGACAATGAAAAATATATGTCTCATCTCGCTTCTACTATGCCTATGCCTCGAAGCTACGGAAGCGCAGATTATAGTAAAAGAACGACGTGCGGTACAGGTATTGCCGCCTCAGACATTTTACCTCAATAGCACTGCACGAGCCTCGTTTGGCGGCAAGTCGAAAATGGGAGTGAATTTCGTACTCCCTCCGGGCACTGTGGAGTGGTATTTCTCATTCACTACAGCACGCGGAGAGAAGCCACGTACTTCGGTAGAGCTTTTTTCGCAGCTCACTAAGCTCATAGACCCAACGGGAATGACGGCTATCGCCACGAATGCCATTTTTACTCTACCCGGAGCCGGTGCGTGCGATATCCTTGTGATGGACAAAGCAAACGCAGAGATTTTCCTCGATAAAAACACTTCGTCGTACGGCTCGTTCGACTACGATTTGGCAAGTGCTCGAGAAAACTTCCAAAACGGCACTGTAAAACTCGACAACATCACAAAAGGAGAGTGGACTATCGGCATAAGAAACAGAAACACTACAGAGGGGGTAACTGTATCTATCGAAGTGGTAGCCATTGTCGAAGAAATGAAGGTAGTTCAGAAATCTTTTGCTACCACCAAAGCCGAAATATTCGCCTCACTCGCCCGTAAAGCTTATATTAAAGAGGATTACGACGAATCGTTGCAACTCTATCGCCGCGCTCTAAGCTACGACCCCAATATGGTGAGTGCCAATACCAATATCGGACTCATTTATCTCATTTACGGCGACTATGAGGCAGCAATAGAGTCTTATTCTACTGCCATCGCTCTGGGTGCAAAAGAGAAGTCGAACCTCTGGCTCAACGAAGCTATCGACGACCTCAAAGCTCTAATCGAAAAGCAAAGCGACCTCCACGGAGCAGCCGAGATACTCGAGCTATTCCTCGGAGAGCAGGGCAAAACTCGCACCGAAGCCGAATAAAGTCTTAGCCCTCTGCTATCGGAGAGGTAGGACGTAGGCGAGCAAAAAAGATAAGTTTTGTTTTTAACTGTGCCGGTAGGCTGCCACTCTCTTGTAGAGTCGGTAGCCTACTTTTGTGTGTATCTATATCCGATTTATGCACACGACTCTACCCGACCCACATTACAACGCAAAAAGAAAGCTGCACGAGTCGTCCCCGTACAGCCCCGAGATGAAATCACCTCTAAATTATTAATTTAAAACACCCATTATGGCTCTACATCGTCTTGACGAACTCTACCGATTTGGCGATAAGCGGGTACATTATCTCG
>CAJPPQ010000091.1 GCA_905372605.1 Porphyromonadaceae bacterium | reverse complement strand
TAAATATACACTATATAAAAAACAAAACACTTTAATGATATGAAGAAAGCAATACTTTTTTTATTTTTCTTTGTTACCCTCGTCTCTGCAGCCGTAGGGCAAAATGCTAATGACTGGTTCGTAACCGTATGGGATATGTCGAAACCGACCGATCGTACTATAAATAACCCTACTAATACCATAGCCTTTACCGGCGGAGGTTCTAACTATACTCTCTACTGGGAAGACGTAAACAATCCGTCTATAAACGGTACGGTAATAGTATCATCATCAGATCACGCACAGAATCCTTATTTTCTTACGGTACCATCTTCGACTGGTAAATACCGCCTAAAGGCTTATGGAGGGGCTGGATATTTTTGGGGATTTGGTCAGGATGCGTTTCCAAGCTATTATAACAAGACTGATCCACAAAGACTGATTACAGTAGAACAATGGGGGACTGTCAATTGGGGTACATTTTCTCTTAGATCAGCATTTATTGATTGTGTAAATATGGATGTGACAGCTACAGATAGCCCTAGATTTACTAGGACATTTCAGCGATCAGATATTTCTTGGATGTTTTGCGGATGTAGAAGTCTTGTAAATGCCAATGGATCTATAGGAAATTGGAATACAGAAAATGTAGAAGATATGGTAGGTATGTTTGCCGGAGCAACTCAATTCAATCAGCCGTTAAACTGGAATACAAGTAATGTAACTAGTATGCGTTTCATGTTTAGTGGAGCTACCTCTTTCAATCAGCCACTAAACTGGGACACAGAGAAGGTTAGAGACATGAGATATATGTTTAAAGGAGCCACTTCGTTTAACGGTTCTATTAGCAATTGGGAAACCAAAGATCTCAATAATACTTCACACATGTTTGAAGGAGCCACTTCGTTCAATCAACCTATCGGCAATTGGAATCTCGAAAGAGATACGAGTATGGCTTATATGTTTAGTGGAGCTACCTCTTTCAATCAGCCACTAAACTGGAGAACCTCAATTGTTGGAGATATGTCTTATATGTTCAATGGAGCCATCTCGTTTAACAGCCCATTTTCCCCACTATGGTACACCGGAAAAGTAACTAATATGAGTTATATGTTTGCCGGAGCAACTTCGTTCAATCAACCTATCGGCAACTGGAATACCAGTAAGGTTCACTATATGGAGGGAGTATTTAAGGGAGCAGTTTCATTCAATCAGCCTCTCTATCGCTGGAGTACTACTTGGACATACAATATGAAATCGATGTTTGAAAATGCAACATCGTTTAATCAAACAATTTACATAAGTCTACATGCGATGTCAGAAATGGAGAATATACTTAAAGGTTGTGGTATGGATTGCCGTAATCTATCCGCTATCCTTGTCAGTTTCAATAGACAGTTATCGTCTTTGTATGGGCTGATAGATATAGGTAGTCTTGATGCAAATCAATATTACAATTATGCAGCAAAGGCAGCTATTGATGCGATGAGGTCTCGCGGTTGGATCATCAATGGAGGGACATTTGGTGGTGGCAGTATAGATTGCCCTGAGGAGTCTGCATGGTTCAAGACCAGATGGATAGCCCCGGCAAGCGGTACTATCAAATTCCCTGCTACAAGTAGCGGGTATGGTTTGATGTACGAGCCTATTGATGCCAATACGGGTAGACCTATAGGTAGTTCGATCAAAATAAACCCAGCAAGTGCAGGACAAGTAATAAGCGGACTTACTCCTGGCTGGACATACCGTATATATGCCGTAGGACCGACTTTCAAACAAATTAACTTTGGCGACTATCCCGATAATAAAGATGATATTATCTCCGTAGAACAATGGGGAGAAGCGTATTGGACTTCGTTTGAAAGGGCTTTTTATGAGTGTCGGAATATGGACGTAATAGCTACCGACAGACCGACATTAGCATATTGCCCTAGTTTGGATAGAATGTTTTTTGGCTGTACAAGTCTTGTAAATGCTAATAGTTCTATGAGTAATTGGTATACTCCAGTAAAAATAATGTCAGGAATGTTTGCGGGAGCTACCCAGTTCAATAAGCCTCTAAACTGGAATACAATAGGTGTAGAGACTATGGCTTGGATGTTTTCTGGAGCTACATCTTTCAACCAACCTATAAACTTCGATACACGTAATGTGCTTGATATGGGACATATGTTTGTAGGTGCCAGTGCGTTCAATAGCTCCGTGACATTCAGTAATACTTCCAAAGTTACCAATATGGAGAGTATGTTTCGCGATGCCGTAGCATTCAACCAACCGATAGGCGACTGGAATACTTCTCAGGTTATTGATATGAAGCGAATGTTCGAAGGGGCAAGGGTATTCAATCAAGATATAAGCAGTTGGAATACCGAGAAAGTTAAAAATATGGGAGGAATGTTCAATGGAGCATATAAATTCAATCAACCGATAGGAAGTTGGAATACACAGAGTCTCGAAAGTACCTATGCTATGTTTTGGGAGGCTACCGATTTCAACAAGCCACTTACTTGGAATACTCCGAATCTAAATAATACATACGGTATGTTCGGCGGAGCTACGTCGTTTAATAGTTCATTGATATTCAGCTCCACTGAAAATGTTACCAATATGAGTAATATGTTCAAAAATGCTACTTCATTCAATCAGCCGCTTACATTCAACACACGGAACGTTGCCGATATGAGTTATATGTTCGACGGAGCTACTGCTTTCGACCAGCCAATTGATGGGTTTAGTATAAATGCGGTTACAACTATGACCGATATGCTCAAAGGTTGCGGTATGAACTGCCAAAACCTCACCTCTGCCCTCAATAGTTGGAAGACGCAAGCAACAGCACTATCTAAAAATAATATCAATTTAGGAAATCTTAATGCAGAACAATACTATGGTAACACAGGACTGACCGCAATCAATGCACTTCGAGCTCGTGGCTGGACTATCACCGGAGGCACATTGGCTCTTGTGTGTATCGATAATGTCGATTGGTTTAAAACGAGATGGATTATCCCTGCAAGCGGTACTATAAAATTTCCTGCTACGGGCAGTGGGTATACTATAAGATACGTACCTATAAATCATATCACAGGAGCTCCGATAGGTGCTATGCAGATTATAAACTCTGCCGTTGCCGGACAGGTTGTAAGCGGTCTTAATGTAGGGTGGATGTATCGGATAGATGCTTACGGAGGAACGTTCAGTCAATTAAGCTTCAACGATTATCCCGACAATAAAGACGATATAGCAGCCATAGAACAATGGGGAGCTATTGCGTGGAGTTCGTTTGAGAAAGCGTTTTATGAGTGTCGGAATATGGATTTAATAGCTATCGACAAACCGAACCTAACATCTTGTGTAAGTTTGGATAGAATGTTTTTCGGCTGTACAAGTCTTGTAAATGCCAATAGTTCCATATCAAGTTGGGAAACCGATAATATTGTGTTTTTGGGAGGTATGTTTGCGGGAGCTATACAGTTCAATAAACCTCTAAACTGGAATACGGTGAATGTGAAAAATACGAGTTGGATGTTTTCGGGAGCCATTGCATTCAACCAACCGATAAATTTCGATACACGTAATGTACTTGATATGGGGCATATGTTTGTCGGAGCCATTGCGTTCAATAGTCCATTTGGTAGCAATTGGAATACCGAGAAAGTTACCAATATGGAGAGTATGTTTCGCGATGCCGTAGCATTCAACCAATCGATAGGCAACTGGAATACTTCTCAGGTTATTGATATGAAGCGAATGTTCGAAGGGGCAAGGGTATTCAATCAAGATATAAGCAGTTGGAATACCGAGAAAGTTAAAAATATGGGAGGAATGTTCAATGGAGCATATAAATTCAATCAACCGATAGGAAGTTGGAATACACAGAGTCTCGAAAGTACCTATGCTATGTTTTGGGAAGCTATTGATTTCAATAAACCACTTACTTGGAATACTCCGAACCTAAATACTACATACGGTATGTTCGGTGGAGCTACATCATTCAACAGTACACTGACGTTTAGTACTACTGCAAATGTAACAGATATGAGTAGTATGTTCCAAAATGCTAGAGTGTTCAACAAAGATATAAGCAGTTGGAATGTAGAGAAGGTAACGACGATGGAAAATATGTTCCATAATGCCGAGGCGTTCGACCAAGACTTATCTGGTTGGACATTGAAGAGTGTTACCAATGCACTTAATATGTTCTCGGCACCGCTCAATAAAGGTATGAGTTGCGGAAACTATTCTGAAACGTTGCAAGGTTGGGCTATAAATTCGCTTACTAAGACAGGCTTAAACTTTGGACAACAAGATAATAGACAGTATAATATAATCGGTAAAGAGGCACGCAATATACTGACGAAACCCATCGCCGACGGAGGTAAGGGCTGGACTATCTCGGGCGATACCTACGACAAAAACTGCGGTATCGACTATGTATGGACGGGAGCCGTTTCTACCGATATAACCGACCATGCAAATTGGCGAGGCGGACTGCGAGCCGAATCGAGTCCGATACTCGGCGAGTTCCGAGCTACGGTAGCATTCGACTCTCTGGCAGTACGTGATATGTATATACCGTCGTTGCCGTATACGCCACCGGGAAGTGCCCCCAATGTGATACACTTCTATAGTTTCGGTAATCTTATCAATAACTCAAATAAAAAAGTGGTGATAGAACCTAATGGGCACCTTCATATAAATAAATGGGTATTAGGTAGTTCTACCTCTGCCGATGTAGATAAGATAGTAGTAAAGGCAGACGACACCCGCCCGAACGGCTCGCTGATACTTGCCGGACAGCCATGCGACAAGCCCGTCTATGCTACGGTAGAGATGTATTCGAAAGCCAGTAAGTCGGCAGTGTCTATCTCTTGGA
>CAJPPQ010000090.1 GCA_905372605.1 Porphyromonadaceae bacterium | reverse complement strand
GATTTAAGTAATAAGTAACTCGGATACTATTTTTGTAGTCGTAGATAGGCAAAAAGAGGCAATAAGATTCGCGTATGAATACTCTGGCAGAAAAGGTCGAAAAACTTCTGATAAACAACGATTGTGTCGTTGTTCCTGCGTTCGGTGGTTTTATAAAGAACAAAAAAAGCGCCGCTATCGTAGGACAGAAGATTGTACCTCCGCAGGTGGAGGTGTCGTTCAATTCGATGCTCTGCCACGACGACGGACTGCTGTGTTCGCTTATAGCACGCGAAAACAACATCTCGTATAGAGCGGCTATGGTATTGCTAAACAAATACACAGAATCGCTACGCAACAGACTTTTGCAAGAGAGCCAAGTGGATTTCGGCAATATCGGAAGCCTCTCGTATAGAGACGGTATAGCGACGTTTCGCCCGAAACCAGCCTATTATCTACCCGAAAACTTCGGACTCCGAGAAGTCGAAGCAGATACGATACGCCACAATACACAGCGTATAGGCAAATCTATCGAAGTCGACGAAGATACCATTACCATAAAAATATCCGATATTAGGCGTAAAGTCGTAAGATATGCCGCAGTGGTTGCTATAATAATATTAATATCGATATTCGTGCCCGATACGTCTGCCGACAAGCAGTATGCGGGCTTCGTCGTCGACAACCGAACGAAACCGAGCAACGACCGATTCGAGGCGAGCGACAAGGCTCTTGCCGCTTTCGCTGAAATAGTAGAACACACAGCTACCAACCTATTGCAAGACATTGATAATGCTTGCGAATGGCCACATTCTATCGGTGTTAACGAGGGCAGTAGAGGCAGTTATCACATCGTAGTAGCAAGCTTCGGGCGGTACGACCAAGCCGAAGATTTCTGCAACACACATAAGACGCAGTGGGAAAACATATCGATACTGCAGTCGACCGGCAAACATGCGAAATATCGTTGCGTAGCCGAGTCATATGATTCGTTACCGATAGCTATCGAGAAGAGTAAACTTGTAGGCAATGCCAAGTCGTGGGTTCTTTTTCAGAAGCGATAAAATAATTATTCAAACAATAGAGGCATTATGGAACAATACATAGTATCGGCAAGGAAGTATCGTCCGTCTGATTTTCGGTCGGTAATAGGGCAAAATTCGCTGACGACAACGCTAAAAAATGCTATCATCAACCGCAAACTTGCTCACGCATATCTATTCTGCGGACCGAGAGGAGTAGGAAAGACCACTTGTGCCCGTATATTTGCCAAGACAATAAACTGTACAAACCTTACGGAATCGGGCGAAGCTTGCAATGCCTGTGAGAGTTGTGTGAGTTTCAACGAACAGCGTTCGCTCAATATCTTCGAGATGGATGCTGCCTCAAACAACTCGGTCGACGATATAAGAGAGCTTGTAAAGCAGGTGATGGTACCGCCTCAGATAGGAAAATACCGCGTATATATCATCGACGAGGTACACATGCTATCTACACCCGCATTCAATGCCTTCCTGAAGACTCTCGAAGAACCTCCCGAATATGCCATTTTCATATTAGCTACTACCGAGAAACACAAGATATTACCTACGATAATATCGCGTTGCCAAGTATATGACTTCAATCGGATACAGCTTGCAGATACAGTCGATTACCTGCAATTCGTAGCCGAACAAGAGCATATCGTTGCCGAAAGAGAGGCTTTGGAGGTAATAGCGCAGAAGGCCGACGGAGCTATGAGAGATGCCCTATCGATATTCGACCAAATAGTATCGTATTGCGGAAAAGAGATAAAATATAAGACGGTAATAGACATTCTCAACGTCTTGGACTACGAATATTATCTGCGACTTGTCGATTGTTTCTTGCAAGGCGATGTCGTAGAGTCGCTGCTCATATTAGACGATATTATAAACAAAGGCTTCGACCTGCAGAGTTTTGTATCGGGGCTTTCGAGCCATATAAGAGACCTTTTGGTGTCGCAAAACGAGAAGAGTGTGGGACTACTCCAAGTAAGCCAATCTGTACGACAGCGTTACTTGCAGCAAGCCAAGCAGTGCAGTCCGCTATTTCTATTCAGGGCTTTAGACCTCTGTGTACAATGTGAGCTCAACTACAAAGTAAGTAAAAACAAACGTCTACTTGTAGAGCTTACAATGATAAAGATATGCCAACTAACATCGGAGGCTGAAAAAAAAAACGATAGTCGGCAGAAAATAGGTAAGATAGATACCGACGACACATCACCGGCACCCACAACTAACAAAGATACTCTGCGCGAGGTAGCCGCCTCTCCGCAGTCGCAGACGGAGAAACCACCTCACAATATATTGAGCGGCTCTAAGGCAGGTTTACTCAATCTCTCGTCGATAATGAGCGGACAGGCAGATAAGGCTCCCGATGCCGCTAATCCGAAACAACCCGATACGCCTCAGGCTAACGGTGTCGATTTTACCGAAGATGATCTTCGAAAGCAATGGCTCGAATATGCTGAAACGGTAAAAGAACTCCCGTTTTTCTACAAATATGTAACCGAAATATCGCCTAAAAAAGATGGGAATAGCTGTGTGATAACCGTAGTAAACGAGCATCAAATACAGGAATTTTCCGACAATCGCCAACAGATAGAAAGTTTCCTTTCGCAGCGGCTGGGTAGAGATGTAAAGTTGGTAGTGAATAAACGTGAAATAGAGATAAGCAAATCTCTATCTCCCCAAGAGGCTCTTGATAAGATGAAATCTAAAAACAAACATCTACAAGACTTTACCGATAGGATTGGTCTCGATTTCGATTACTTGCAATAGAGCGACAAAGATAGTCCGAAAATTTTGTTGATACTATTCGCTCTTTATTTGGTAGTATTCCAAAGAAAGTGTGTTATTTACTCCACATTGATGGTATCAATTGCAATCAATTCATAGCTGCCTGTTTATCGACTCTTGATGTATGAGTTCCACCAGTTGTTTTACGAAATCTTTATTGAGGTTGTGCCTTTCGGCGTAAGCAAGGCTATTGGATAGCAGTTCACGATAACGATTGAGTTGCAACACCGATATATCTTTGGCTTTTTTGTACTCTCCTATCTTGTCTGATAGCTCCATACGTTGTGCCACGATGTCGAATAGCGAACGGTCGATTTCGTCGATGCGGGCACGGAATACTGATAACATCTCGTCGCTATCGGAATGTGCGGAACCGAATCGTATCCCCTGCAGTATATTATCGAGTTGTTCGGGCGTAATCTGCTGCTTTCGGTCGCTGAGAGCTAGCGACGGCTCGCAGTGCACTTCGACCATAAGCCCGTCGAAGCCAAGTCGCGATGCCTGCCTTACAATGGTTTCTACCAAAGCGCTATCGCCCGTAATATGGCTTGGGTCGCACAAGAGCGGAATATTCGGACGCCGTCGCTTGAACTCGATAGGAACCTGCCATTGCGGAGGGTTACGATAGATAGATGTCGTGCAGCTAGTATGAAATCCACGATGAACCGCCACAAGCCGAGCGACACCCGCCTTCTGCAAGCGTTCGACAGCCCCAAGCCACAAACCGATATCGGCTACTAAGGGATTTTTGACATACACCTCTACATCGGCATTAGTACGACGCAGAGCATCGGCTATCTCCTGCACCGCAAACGGATTGGTAACGGTACGTGCCCCAAGCCACACGAAGTCGATACCGATAGAGATTGCCTGAGCCAAATGTTCGCCATTAGCCACTTCGGTACCTACCTTAAGCCCAAGCTCTGCCTTTACTCGCTCGAGCCATCTGAGCCCACACTGCCCCACTCCCTCGAAACTATCGGGAGAGGTACGAGGCTTCCACAGCCCTGCTCGGTAATGAGTGATACCAATGGCAGATAGCAACTCAGCGGTACGGAATACTTGGCTTTCGGTCTCGGCACTGCACGGACCGGCAACGATACGATTGAACATCTATTGGCAAAAAATATTTATAAACAACGCTTTCGGGAGTCTATTTGATTTTTTCCATAGAGCCGTCGGCAAGCATATCTTTTGCTATCTTGTTGAGAATGCCGTTGATAAAAATGTAACTTTTCTCGGTAGAATAATACTTCGCTATCTCGATATACTCATTGATAGTAACATCTAACGGAATAAGCGGAAACTCTTTGAATTCGGCGATAGCCATCTTCATAAGCACCATATCCATCTTGTTGATACGCTCTACGTCCCATTTGGAGGCTATCTTCGAAATCATCGGTTCATATTGGTCGCCTTTGAGGAATACGGTATGAGCCAACTTGGCGACAAACTCCCTCTCGTTGTCGTCTCTGTACATCGGCAACATCGGGTAAGAGGTCGCCGTATCATCGTGCGGAAGGTGAGATATAGTCTTATCGACAAAACTAAGCGTAATCTCAAGGTCGTCGGCTATATATAAACTTAGCTCCTCAACGAAGTCTTGAAAGTTATCTCCGAATATCTCCGGTGAACGATAGAACCTACGCCAGAAAGTTTTTTCGGTATCGAAATCCAACCCCTCTTCTTTGATATATTTATCAAAGAAAGGGGTCGATTTCAGTCGTCGATACAGCTCCTCGAGCACTTCTTTGTAGTCGAGCCAAGATATCGAATTGTCACGTACGTATCTGACAATATCTTCATTTGCAGCCAATAACTTTACGAAACTTTGCTCTGCCAAGTTGGCGATAGGTTTAATATTACGGTCGGTCTTCAGTAGCTTCGACGCATAGCTGTCGACCTCTCTGTGAGCCATAGAAGCTACCTCTTGTGGCAACAACAAAAGCATATAATACAAGTCGTACGACTTCTTGATACTTATCTGCAATTCGTCGTCGAAAGCCTGTAAACTCTTGCCGTTACGGATATTGGCGTATAGTATCTGTGCTATCTTGGTACGTAGTAATGAACGAGTGAGCATCTATATTTTCTTAGCGTTATCTACTTTATGAAAAACTAATTACGCTTTGCCGTTGCTACCGAGAACATTTTCTATCTTGTGCTTATAGAGGCGTTCC
>CAJPPQ010000089.1 GCA_905372605.1 Porphyromonadaceae bacterium | reverse complement strand
TTTAATCACAAAATTAATTCTATATTTTCAAAAAAATATCCTATATGTTTTTTTCGAAAGAAAACATTGTTCCATAAAATCATAATATACAGTCTTTTACAAAACCAATAATAAGTCTATAAAAAACGTCCTATCGTTTTCACTAAAACGTCCTATCGTTTTCACCAAAACGTCCTATCGTTTTTTGAGCATATATATATTATTGTATATAGAAAGGCGTTTCGGGCGAAAAATATTACCTTTGCAGCCGATTAACAACCAATAGTCATCGAAACTATGATTCTTATAGCCGACAGCGGTTCGACCAAATGCCATTGGGCGTCGATAGACAACGAAAACGATATAAGGGTATCGACCGACGGCATAAACCCTTTTCATTGCGATAGAAACACTATCGAAAGTATCGTAGATAGCCAACTAGTAGACCGCATACCGCAACACAAGATAACTGAAATACACTTCTTCGGTGCGGGCTGCCGCGACGACAAAACGACAATAATAGCCGATATCCTGCGCCACCGCTTCCCGCAGGCAACCATCGAAGTAACGACCGACCTCAAAGGAGCTGCCATAGCGTTGTTTGGCAACAACCGCGGGATAGCCTGTATTCTTGGCACAGGGTCGGTAGCTTGCCTATACGACGGCAAGGAAATAGTACGTAGTATCGACCCGCTCGGTTATATCTTGGGCGACGAAGGAAGCGGCGCCGTACTCGGACGTAAATTGCTGGGCGACTGCTTTAAAAACAGACTACCACAGCATCTAAAGGAGAAATTCTTCGAGCGATACCCCACCCTGACCTCTTCCGAACTAATCGAGAAAGTCTACCGTAAGCCATTACCTAATAGGTTCTTGGCAAGTTTCGCTCCATTCCTCAGCGAAAATATCGCAGAAAGTTATGCTTACAACCTCGTTTTCGACTCATTTACAGAGTTTTTCGAGCGTAATATCACTTGTTGCGAAGGATACGACGAGTACGAAACATCGTTTTGCGGCTCGGTGGCATATCATTTTTCGGATGTACTCGAAGTAGCGGCAGCCGAATTCGGTATCAGGCTCGGGCAAATAGTTGGGTCGCCAATAGACAATCTGGCATTGTATTTCAAAAAAATATCGGGAGATTTGGGGTGACGACAATCAAAGACTTCGGTAAAATATTTCGATCGAACCCCACGTTGCAGGAATTATGCCGACGTGTATCGGCAGGTAGCAGTAGGCGACATCTTGCTCTCGACGGACTTAACGCATCAGCCGTTTCGTTGGCTACGGCTACTCTTTTCGACGAAAAATGCTGTAACAACATACTGATTATAGCCGACGATGCCGACAAAGCCGGCTACCTCTACTTCGACCTTACGCAGCTCATCGGTAGCGACCGAGTGGCGTTTTTCCCCGCACTATACAAGCATATACACAAAAGCGGCACCACCATAGCCGAAAACGGCATACTCCGTACCGATAGCCTCAACAAGATTTCCGACGGGAAACCCTGTATAATAGTATCTTACCCCGATGCTATCAGCGAGAAAGTAGTAGCCGCCGACCGCTTCGCCTCGGCACGAATCGCCCTTACCAAAGGGCAAGAATATGCTATGAGTACCCTACTCGACGACCTCCGCAACTCAGGTTTCGACGAAGTCGACTTCGTCTACGAGGTAGGGCAATACTCGCAGCGAGGCAGTATCGTAGATGTATTTTCGTATTCCAACGAATTGCCCTATCGTATCGACTTCTTCGGCGACAACGTCGAATCGATACGGACGTTCGATATCGAGAGGCAACTATCGATCGAAGACGTAGACCGACTCGCGGTCGTAGCAGCTACCGACAGCGAAGAGCAGGGCAAGGTATCGCTATTGGAATTCGTCGCCCCCGATACGCTCATAGTAGCAAATGATATCGATTATTGCATAAAACGGATAGACCAGATATACTCGCAGGCTCTGGTAAAGGCTAATGAGCAGCGGCAGACAAGCGATTTGTACTCGTCGTTAATAGATGGCGACGGTTTTCGGCAGCAGCTCGAGGCATTTTTTACGGTCGAAGTACTCAGAAACTTCTACAAAGCCGATACGTTAGTCTTTGCTACCACACTACAACCAAATTTTAATAAGAATTTCGACCTTATATCGAAAAATATAAAGCAATACCTCGCCGACGGCTACCGCATATACATAGCCTCCGACAGCAAGAAGCAGATAGACCGCATCACCTCTATTTTCGACGACCGAGGCGACGATATTTCGTTCGAGGCTGTAGATAAAACACTGCACGAGGGTTTTGTAGACAACGACCTTAAGGTATGTTTCTTCACCGACCACCAGATATTCGACCGCTTTCATCGATTCTCGCTTAAGTCCGATACTGCTCGTCGCGGCAAGGCAGCAATGCTCATAAAAGAACTCAACAGCCTCAAACCTGGCGACTTTGTAGTACACCACGACCACGGCGTAGGACAATTCGCCGGTCTGCTGACGACCAATATCAACGGCAAACCCCAAGAGGTAATCAAGCTCATATACAAAGGAGGCGATATCATATTTGTAAACATATCGTCGCTTCATAAGATATCGAAATATCGGGGTAAAGAGGGTGTCGACCCCATGCTGTCGAAGCTCGGCACTGGAGCGTGGGAACGCCTCAAAGAACGCACCAAAACAAAGGTAAAAGACATCGCCCGCGACCTGATAAGACTATACGCAAAACGTCTCGAACAGAAAGGGTTCTGCTTCTCGCCAGATAGCTATATGCAGACCGAACTCGAAGCGTCGTTTACTTACGAAGATACTCCCGACCAGTCGCGTGCTACGGCAGATATAAAAAACGATATGCAGAGTCATAAACCGATGGACAGACTCGTCTGCGGCGACGTCGGTTTCGGCAAGACCGAAGTAGCGATACGAGCCGCTTTCAAAGCCGTAGCAGACGGTAAACAAGTCGCAGTGCTCGTACCTACGACGATACTCGCTTTCCAACATTATAAGACTTTTTCCGAAAGATTAAAAAATTATCCCGTAAGAATCGAGTACCTGAGCCGTGCCAAAACCGCCAAGCAAACCAAAGAGATAATATCCGACATCAAAGAGGGAAAGATAGATATCGTAATCGGTACTCACAAAATAGCAAACCGAGAGGTCGTTTTCAAAGATTTGGGATTGCTCGTCATCGACGAAGAGCAGAAGTTTGGCGTAGCTATCAAGGAGCGTCTCAAAGAATTCAAAGCCAATGTCGATACTCTCACCCTGACGGCGACGCCTATCCCGCGCACACTTCAGTTTTCTCTGATGGGGGCTCGCGATCTATCGATAATAAACACTCCTCCGCCCAATAGATATCCCGTCGTTACCGAGCTTATCGAATTTGACGAAGAGACTATCGGCGAGGCAATACGATTCGAGATGCAACGCAACGGGCAGATATTTTTCGTCAACGACAAGATACAAAATATCTATCTGCTCGAGAAAAAACTGAAAAAGATAGTCCCCGAAGCACGAATAGCAGTAGCACACGGGCAAATGCCATCGGCTCAGTTGGAAGAGACCGTAATAGACTTCATCGACTACCAATACGACATACTTCTGGCAACGACCGTCATCGAGAGCGGTATCGATATGCCAAATGTTAATACCATCTTTGTAAACAACGCCAATCACTTCGGACTCAGCGACCTCCACCAGCTACGCGGACGAGTGGGACGCAGCAACAGGAAAGCGTATTGCTACCTGATAACGCCCACTTTCAAAGATATATCCGAAGACGCACGCCGTCGCTTACAAGCGATATCTACATTCTCCGACTTGGGAAGCGGGTTCAATATCGCTATGCAAGACCTCGATATTCGAGGAGCCGGCAATATGCTCGGCGCCGAACAGAGCGGATTTATCGCCGAACTCGGCTACGAGACGTACCAAAAGATTCTTGCCGAGGCAGTGCAAGAGCTTCACCGCGACGAATTTGCCGATATCGTCGACGAGCAACAACGACTACAAAAGGCATGTTTCGTCGACGACTGTACCTTCGAGAGCGACTTCGAACTGATGTTCCCCAATAGCTATATCTCGAGTACGTCGGAGCGAATATCGCTATACCGTGAACTCGATTCGATTACGGAGCAGACGGCATTGGACGCATTCAAAGCACGTCTTACCGACCGATTCGGCGCCATACCGCAAGAAGCCGAAGAACTTATGAAGGTATTGCCTGTACGCTGGCTCGCTATCGAGCTCGGTATCGAACGCCTCATAGTACGTCGCGGCAAAATGACACTATACCTCGTATCTCGCCCCGACTCCGAATACTACAAGTCAGACACATTCGGTAAGATTATCGGCTATATCGGTCGCTTCCCACGCAATTGCCGTATAGGAGAGACGGGCGGCAAACGGTTCGTATCTGTCGAACCCGTCAATAGCATCGATACGGTTCTGTACATACTAAATAAGATAAACGATATCGAACCTTAGGTTTTTTTCGTCTCAATAGACCACTATTCTCAAAAGATTTTTGTAACTTTGCAGACGTTAACCCGATAGTATTAATAGGGTATCAATTAGATATTTAACTATAAATTCAATTATATATATGAAACCTTCACACATTGAACACATCGGAATTGCGGTCAAAAGCCTTGACGAGACCATTCCTTATTACGAAAAACTTTTGGGTCAGAAATGTTACTCTATCGAAGAGGTGGCAGACCAAAAGGTGAAAACGGCATTTTTCAAAGTAGGCGATACTAAAATCGAACTCTTGGAGCCGACCTCCGAAGATTCGCCGATAGCAAAATATCTGGAAAAGAATCCTCACGGAGGCGTTCATCACGTTGCTTTCTGTGTCGATAGCGTTCAGCAAGCTCTCGACGACGCTTCGGCAATGGGTATTCAACTCATCGACAAAGCTCCCAGACGTGGAGCCGAAGGACTCAATATCGGCTTTTTACATCCTAAGTCGACACACGGCGTTCTTACCGAACTCTGCGAAGTACCAAAGAAATAAAACGAAAAAAATAATTGACAAAAAAAATACAGATTGTTATGATGACATTCGAAAATCAAAAAAAGATCAAAAAACTTGTTGATATGCGTGCCAAAGCCCGCCTCGGCGGCGGACAAAAGAGA
>CAJPPQ010000088.1 GCA_905372605.1 Porphyromonadaceae bacterium | reverse complement strand
CGTCGAAGCAAGCGGCATACAAGATGGTGTCTTCCATATTGAAAAACTTGGCGATAGCTTTTTCGAGAGCCTTGTGCAAGTCTTGCGTACCGCAGATAAAACGAACGGATGCCATACCGTAACCACGTTCGTCCATAGCATTCTTGGCGGCAGCTATGAGGCGTGGATTGTTGGCGAGGCCGAGGTAGTTGTTGGCACAGAAGTTGAGTACCTTGTCGCCTTTTACACTGATGTTTGCATTTTGAGGTGATGTGATTTCACGCTCATTCTTCCAGAGTCCGGCAGCTTTTATCTCCTGCAACTCATTGGTAAGGAATTTCTGAAAATCCTGATACATAATTTATTCTTTTTGATTTTTAATATTTACAAATCATCTTTACTGCAATAGGAAAATGCTCACAAAGTTACACTTTTTTCGTATAAGTCGATAAAAAAAATCGTTATCCGCCTCTACTTTTTCATTACCTCGAAGCCATTACCGTATACCCCCATTACACTTGCCTCGGAGATGAAGGCATCGGGGTCGATATCTTGTATTATACGGTGAATCTGCTTGGTGTCTTTTTTACGAGCGACTACCATGAGTACCTTGCTTTCGGTCTGATAGTACCAACCGAGTGCATCGAGAGCCGTTACTCCGCGGTGTGTCTCGCTGTTTATCTTATTGGCTATCTCTTCGTATTTCTTGGAAATGATGAATATCTGTACCGATTGTTTTGCTCCCGACAATAGTAGATCGACCGAATACGAAAAGACTGCCATCGTAACATATCCGTAGACTATGGTGCGGAAATCGAAATTGATAAAAAACGATGCGCCTATAATGAACAAGTCGGAGTATAGATATACTTTGCCAGGCGACACATTGCGGTATTTCGATATTATCATAGCCACAATATCGGTTCCTCCCGCACTACCGCCATTGCGAAAAGCGATTGCTATACCAAATCCCGATACAATACCGCCTATTATGGCACAAATAAGTTTGTCGCCATCTTTGAACGAATTGGTGATAAAGGTAGGTTCGGGCAAGACGGTAAGCATAAAAAACGTGAAAAATATACCGTAAATAGTCTTTATTCCGAACTTATTGCCCAGAATATAGAAACCCAATGCTAGTAGCACAGCGTTTGTGAAAAAGAAAGCGTAGTTGATAGGAATGATGTTACCCGACAGGAAATGAATGTCGGTAGCGAATCCCGTAGCTCCTCCGCCCACTATTTCGTTGGGGATAAGGAACGCCACCCACGCCAATACATATAAAAACAGCCCAAATGTGATGCCGAGATACGAACGAATCTCCGAATAAATTGCTTGTTTAGTTATAGATATCCCCATAAATATTGATTTGATATGTGTTTTCGTTTAAATAAATTATCTCTTTTTGCGTGCCTCCTCCAGTATTACCGCTGCTATTGCCTGTGCCGAATCGTTGGCGGCAAGCTGCTTTATATTGCATCTCAATTCTGCCAATAGTTTGTCGTCGGCGATGAGGCTTACTGCCTGCTCCACAAGAGTTTGCTTGGCATTGTGATCTTCTACGACGATGGCAGCGTTTTTATTTGCCAGAGACATAGCGTTGTGGTATTGGTGATTTTCCGACACATTGGGCGAAGGGACAAGTATCGAGGGTTTGCCCAGCAGACAAAGTTCCGAAATGGAACTTGCTCCTGCTCGCGATATTACGGCGTCGGCTATGGCGTAAGCATAGTCCATCTTCGAGATGAAATCGGATACGAAAATGTTATTGAAATAGAGAGGATTGCCGTCGGTTACACTTGGATACAGCCCTTGGATATATTCTTTTATATTCGAAAAATAATATTTTCCTGTCTGCCAGATTACTTGTATGTCGCTCTGTCGCAGCTCTTTTATATGAGCCATAATACTATCGTTGATAGTACGTGCTCCGAGCGAGCCTCCTACTATGAGCAGAGTCTTTTTCGACGGGTCGAGATGAAAATATCGGTATGCCTCGTCGATTTCGAAATCTCTACTCAATAT
Organism: Porphyromonadaceae bacterium; assembly: GCA_905372605.1. Taxonomy (GTDB): domain Bacteria; phylum Bacteroidota; class Bacteroidia; order Bacteroidales; family Paludibacteraceae; genus F0058. The sequence goes on along the minus strand of CAJPPQ010000088.1, from coordinate 3,158 downwards.
GTTTTGGCGTACGGGGTTACCTGTAAAGACTATCTTCGATTTGTCGAAAAAACGCTCCATCCCGTCGTATGCCACGCATATTTTTTTTGCTCGCCGAGCAAGGAATTTATTTGTAATCCCCGCAAAAGAGTTTTGCTCTTGCAGTATCACCGGTACTCCCAATGATGCAGCCGCACGCATAGCTGCTGCCGAGACATATCCGCCCACACCGATGGCTGCGTCGGGTGCAAACCGACGAACTATCTTTCGAGCTTCGAGGTAGCTCTTCAAGAAACCATACAACACCTTAACGTTTTTCCATATTTTTCGGCGTTCGATGCCGTAGACATCGAGCCCCACTATATCGTAGCCCGCTTCGGGGATGCGGTCCATTTCCATACGCCGATTGGCTCCGACGAACAGTATCTCGCAGTCGGGTTCTGCCTGTCGCAGGGCATTTGCTATGCTTATAGCAGGGAAAATATGCCCGCCTGTACCTCCTCCACTTATTAAGAATCTCATTTTTTTCTCCTTTTTAAATAGAAAACTTACTATGCCTGTACTCTTACTGCTCTCGCTGCAAAAACCACTCCACTGCAAGCCTGTAGCCATCGAGTCCAAGCCCGATAACGACTCCCTCGGCGTACGCCGAAATGAGCGAGCTGCGACGTATTTCTTCTCTTCTGAAAACATTCGATATATGCACTTCGACGCATGGCACTTTTGTCGTTTTGATGGCATCGGCTATTACTACCGATGTGTGCGAATAACCGCCGGCGTTTACGATAATGCCGTCGGAGTCGGTGCCTGCCTTCTGTATGTAATCTACCAACTCACCTTCGATATTCGACTGATAGTAGTCGAAAACGACGGTAGAAGCGTAGCTCTCTCGTAGATGCCCCAAATACTCTTCGAACGATGTATTGCCGTATATCTCGGGCTCCCGTCGTCCGAGCATATTGAGGTTTGCGCCGTTTATTACAGCCAGTCGAAGCATAATTCGGAGTGTTGCTCTTTTTTGTTATAATCACCAAATGTTTACTGCCATCAGAACTGAACCGAGAATCCTATAAGACCGTTGAAGCCCATTGTCCGATAGCCGTACCAAATCTGAGGATTCAGCGAAGGCGATATAGCCAGAATATTGTTGAGCTGTGCGAATATCGATACGTTTCTGCTTGCATTGTAGCCAGCGTTCAGATTGAGGTCGTAGGTAGATGGCAAATCGATAATCGTTTGCTTTGTGTTATTCGCATTGTTCCAAGCGAACTGTTCGGCTTGCATTGTAGATGCGAAATAGAAATTAAGTCCGCCAAAGAAGTTTTTGCCTACTTTGAAGTCTGTTCCTGCATTTATACGCCATCTGGGTGTATGCCAAGGCAAAGCCAGCGACTGTATGTTGTTTGTCGATAGGCTGCCTTTTATGTATTCCATTGAAGCAAAAATATTTGCGCGTTCTTTTATATTGTAGCTTAGTCGTGCATTGGCGTGAAAGAAACCGCCATTGTAGAACGTCGCTTCGAAAAAGCGGTTGTAGCAGGTATCTGTGCCGTAAAAGAAGGCATCGTTTTTGAAAAACATAGCATTGAACGCATATTTATAACCTACCGAAGCATCTACCATCAGTCCTTTTAGAACCTTTACCTTGAAACCCGCAAAAGCATCGAATGGCGTATATGTGTTATATCCCACTGCCGACATGTTGTAGTAACGATTGCGTTGCGTGATGTGAGCAAGCGAATTGATAGTATAATCGCCGCCTATACCTGCATAAAGATTCAGAAAATCGTCGAGAAGATAGTCTATCTTTACATCGGGAGAAATGGCTACTGCCGGTGTCCGTCCGAAGCTATAGAACGATTTTACTCCGAGTTTTATCTTCACCTCGTCGAAGTCGAGTTTTAGAGCAGGGTTGAGAAACAATATCACATTCGGTTTCCACCGAGCCGAATCGATACCCATTACGGTCGGAAGTTCTTTTATTGCCACGCTGTCGCGATTGTTGTAAAAGAAGATTTTGGCGCCACCTTCGCCCGATAGCGAATTATCGTCGATAAGTTTATCGAAAGAGAATACGGCGTTTATGTTGTGTTCGGATAAGTGCTTGTCCGACGAAAACAATTTATAATTCAAATAGCCGTTCCAGAGCATTTCGTTGTCGTCTCTGCCGAGGGTACGTAGTCCGAGTACAAAGTTCGATTTGTTGAACGATTGTTTCGGGGCAAATAGGTCGTCCCAATCTCGAGCATTATTATTGGTTTGCAAAGCCGTATCCGTTCCGTAGTAGGTGAACCATTCGTTGGCATATATAGCCGAGAGATAAAACTGCAGTCCGTCGAAGTTTTTGTTGAAATTCAGTCCTATCTTGGTATTGAATAGTTTCTTTGGAGGTACGTTTCCGACCGATAGTATACCGTCGTGACTGGCAAAGATATCGAAGTATCCGCCGTCGGTATTCCAGACAGGATACCAGAAGTCGCCGAGCCAGCGGAATAGAGGTCCCAAGCCCAAACGAAAGAAACCAGCTTTGGGAGTTTCTCTGTTTAGAGCTCCAAGCTCTTTAGGCTGTAGAGGTATTATTGGAGCGGCCTGTATTTCATAGAGTTTTATATAATTGCTGTATGCAGGCTTTGCCTTCTGCACACGGAGATTTTCTACTTGCAGATTGATGTTTGGACGTTCTACAGGTACTACTTCGGGAGTGTACTCTCTCTCTATCTGTACGTTACGAATGGTCTTTGCACTATCGTTCTTCTGTGCCGTCAGTACGAGCGATACGCTACAGAAAACCATTATCAAAGTCAATTTCAGGGTATTGAGTTTCATACTGTTTCGGTTTATATAAAAAAATAATCTGTCTATCAGAAAGAAATATATTAACAATACACAAATGAACTACAAAAGTAACTGTTTTTATCGGAACTGTAAAATATTTTGTTACCTTACAAAACGTAGTTTGTCCCGAAAACGTATATATATATCAAAGAAAAAATACATTTGTGGCAACTTATATAATCTGACTATTTTAAGAGAAATGTGTGGAAATATTGATAATAATTTTTACTTTCACGTATTTTTAACACGAAAAAATTTGGTGACTGGAAAATAATGATTATTTTTGCCAAAAATATATTTACCGAAAAAATATGCTTACACATATTGTATGGTTTTTGATAGAC
>CAJPPQ010000087.1 GCA_905372605.1 Porphyromonadaceae bacterium | reverse complement strand
CCTTTTACACCGACTACGAAAGGCACAACCTTTTTGGCCTTACCGTCTTCGAAAGCACGATTGGTAGTAAGTAAGTTGTGTTGTTCGAAGATTACTGCCTGCGAACTTTCGTCGAATCCTTTGGGCTCCGAAGGATATTCGCCTCCCGTATTTGCATTGTCGTTGATATTCATCAAACCGTAATCTACAAATAGAGCTGCTCTCATACGCGGAGTTTCTCTTTCGAAAGGTTGATATTGTCGTTTGTTTTTACCCTTGCCCACTGTCTTAGGTTTCATGGTCTTGGTGCTCTTGCTGTCTATGCCCATAGCCTTGTCGAGCCATTGGTTCACTTCGAGCCCTACCTCCAAAGATGCCATAAGATTGATATTGCCAAACTTCGATGGATGGGTTTCGCTTTTTACTTTTTGCACCCCGTAGAAGTGGTTTTTCATATTTACGAACGTATCTATATACTCTTCGTGGAAGCCTTCGGTAGTGAATTTGCCGTTTGTAACATTGTATCCCAATACCGGAAGCCCCACCTTGACACCTGCCAAGAAGTAATAGTCGTAGTTGGCTTTTATCCTCATACCCGCCATCAATGGCACGTTAAGTATTCCTACGTTTTGCCCGTCGGTATGTCTGATAGCTTTATATCTAAATCTGATAGTATCACTACCTACTCCGCCACTCGGCTTTATCGGGTCTTTGTATTTGATCCATTTCTCTGCCGAAAGTCCCTTGACATTATTGGACGAATTGATAAATTCGAATTCGAGACCTGTCTTGAACAAAAAGTCTTCGATACGCAGTTGATAGCCGACACCGATACCTGCTCCGATACCGCCGATGACACTTGTACGGTCGATATCGTGTATCAACCGCGAATATCCGGTATACAACCATCCGCCAAGGTAATGCCTCGTCTTAGTCGGCCGGGTCAAAATCTCTTCGTCAGCAGCCTTATTCTGTGCCCGTAAGCCGAGCACAGATAAGGTAGCTATACTTAACAATAATAACGTTTTCCTCGTCAATTGATTCAACTTTTCCATTATCCTAAAATATTTATGTTTCTCCTTTTGAACATCATTGTCCGACAACAATCTTGAATACTTTCGTCAGACCGCTATCGAAGCGTATGTTGACGATATACACTCCCGAAGCCGACGGCATAACGTATTCCGACGACTGCGGCGTTATAGTCTGCGACGATACCAATACACCGGTAATACTATATATATTCACTTGTGCTTTTCCGGACAAGTTGTATACTCTCAAAGGAGACGCAGCCGATACGAATGTAGGTGTGGTGCTGCCCGAGTATGCTTGTGCCTTCACCGGACAAGTGAATATCGGGTAGTTTTCGCCTTTTCGGGTAAGCTGTACCTGATAGTCGGCTCCGACTTCGAGCCCGCCCGGGATATAGAGATAAGACTTAGTCTCACCCTGTATCTCTTGGCCGTTTTTGAACCATTTAAATTCCGAGAACTCATAGCCTTGGTCGTTGCCGTTGTTGTACTTCCGATTGAGTACGGCTATTACGTCGTTCCAGTTTTGTTCGATGATGTTCGATTTGTATTTCACTTCGAACGGAATATTTATATCGCTTCCCGGACATTTGTATATCGTATCTTCGAATAGTATTTTTACCTGATAGTTGTCGGGACGTATCTTGGCAGGTATCGGTATCATTATCGCTTGTTGCGGGTCGTTGATATCGAACGTACCGTTGCTTACTCCGAACGGATTGCCATCGCCCTCGAACTTAAGGGTGTATCTATTGGGAGCAGTACTACCCGAGTTGGTATACTTTATAGCAAATTGTGGGTCGTCGGCACATATCGGAGCCTGGAACGGTACCAACGATATATCGATGACCGGATTTACGGTAAGATTCAACGTTACTGTGCTATCGCAACCCACTGAAGTAGAATACGTTTTGGAGTAAGTGCCTGATTTACTATGCACTTCACCCTCAAATGTTACCGTCTGCCCTTGACAGATAGTGCTATCGATGATAGTTTGTATCGTCGACTCTACTTTGAAGTCGATATTAAATATACTATCGCAGCCGTTAGACATGTGCACAATATCTTGATATTGTCCGTCGACAGTCAGAGCTCGTCCTCGCCACATATATGGCAACCTCTTGTCGCAAGTGATTACACGGCTGTTTTTAATGATATTACCTATTCGCGGCACATCTATCGTAAAGGTTGCAGTATCGTTGCAGGCTCTTGTATACAGAGCTATCTGTGTGATATGATAGCTGCTCGCTTCGTTGGGGAATATCATCAACGGATTCGACTCGGTAGTTCTGAATATTATCGGTCCTGAAGGTCCTCCTTTGCGTACTACCCAGCGTACTCCGTTTGTGGGTTCTGTCTGTCCGGAATTTACATCGCCTATATATACTACGCTGCTATCGTTCAACTGTACCTTATTCTGACAGTCTTTTTGTACTACACTATAACTATTACGAGCTTTTGGTACACGAGGAGCCAAACGGGTAGTAAGCCCGAAGTAGCAACTCTGCATTGTACCCGCTTCGGTCTTAAGCATTATCTTACATACGTAGGTGCTTGTGTCGGATGTCGAAGACGGCACAAAACCTCGTTTGTCGCTAAGACAGGTAATGGTATTCAACGAATCGTGTTCGGTATGAGCAATAGTACCGTCGGGGTTGTATTTTTTGAACCAACAATACGAGAAACCTGCCGGAGCGTATATGGTATCGACTTTATCTGTCCTACAGCTGAAGCCCGAGAAAGCCTGAGGCACACAGTTGAGCATAAAGTAAGCATATCCGTAGTGTCCTCCAAGCGAGCAGTCCCACGTCGAGAGACGTATTTTTATCTCTTGACCTACGTATTGCGATAGATTCAGACCTATAGTACTCCAATCTTTCCATCGTATCGTATCGGAATTTTTGGCTACTACATTCCAATTTTGAGTGTTGGTACCGGGTATGAACTGTATATTACCGCAAGTAGGGCTGATAAGATTATTGGCGTGATCTAATATCTCGAGTCTAAATCGAGGCTGTTCTGATGGAGTATGTCTGGGGTCTTGAAGTACAACGGCATATCGCATTATAAGCAGAGCGTGTTCCGGAGAGACATTCAGTTTATAGACAAGCCCCTCACATTCGGCTCCTTTATTTTCATCTCCGAGTCTTACAGTAGCCAACTCGCCATAAGGTATTGTAAGCAGTCCGGGTAGTATAGTATCACTCGATTCGTTAGTAACAGTTCTCGGGTCGTATTCCATAGAAGTTATCACTTTATGTCGACCTTTACTCGCTATGGACTCAGGATTCAATTCCTGACTAAAAGCTTGATTTGTTGCAGGAATACTCCAAGTACCGATAGAAGCGGTCGCTACCTGTGGGTTTGTTATATCGCCATAGTTGATACATCCTTCGCCTGTAAGCACTACCAACTGATGCTTCGTAGCCCATGCACTCGTATCGTTCACCGTAACACCGCATTGTGTATACGAACCCATACATACCTTACGTACGAATACCGAGTAAGAGCCCTTACCTAAGTTGTTGATAGTATACGGGGAACGCACATTGTTTACTGTCTGGAATATACCGTCGAGCGTATCGTACGTATTTCTGTACGCTATCTCGTAAGTAGATGTTCCGTCGTCGTCCCACGACACGACAATACCTCCGCCGATAGCTTTAGCCTCGCTGATAATAGGAGTAGCACAAGGAGCAGGCAGTATTTCTTGGTGAATTGACGAATTGTCGAGACCTCTTGTAAGCAAGAAGTTGTCTATCGCTACGGGTGGGTTGTATGTCTTTTTCGAATTATTTACCCAGTAAAATACGAGTCGTACAGGGCGTCCTATCCCTTTTACCTGAAAAGCAGCGTGCGTCCAAGCCGGCATACGGCTTACCTTAAGTTTACCGTCTTTTACCACTATTTTAGCATTGCTGCTTATTGTCGGACTTGGGATACTTCCCGAACTTGCCCAGTTATAGAAACTACTATCGGTCGGGCTATCGAGCCAAGCCACATGCATATAATCATTAGCATCGCCTCCGCATATAAAGTCGAACTCTATATTGAACCACTCTTCGGCAGGTAAGGTAAAATCTTTTACAGCCGAGACAATTCCCTCAGCACTACCGTCGTACGAGAAGTTAGAGTTGTCTTTCGATATATAGAGCGAGTTTTGATTAGACATCGATACGGAGCTGCCTATCACCCACTTATTGACAACACTTCCAAATTCGGGTGTATTGTGTAGAGTCCAGCCTTGCATCTCTTCGGCAGAGTCGAAGCCTGTGAAGTAGCGTAGAGGCGAATTTTTGTTTAACTGTACGTTATCCACTCCTATTTCGGCAGGAATATTGTTTACACTCGAAGAAGGATTGCTCTTTTTCCAGACGAAAACTAACTTACCCGTAGAGCCACCGCATACCGTAAATGAGCTAACCTTCCAATAGTTTGAGATGGTGTCAGTCGTTTTTTTTGCATACTGCTTCACCCACGAAGGCAATACTCCTGTCGTCGTGGTGGGGATATTGACGTTCGGGTCGTCGACCCAACAGATGAATAGCGAGTCGCCCACCTCGGCTTTGTGCTTATAGTCGAGATAGAAAGAGTATGTGCCTCCTGCAGGTATAGTGAAGTCTCTATACGCCATAATTACAGTAGAACCATTACCGTTGAATCCTGCACTTGTACCGTTGTCGTACGAGATGTACAGTAGTTTTGTAGAGTTCGTACTGATACTGCTCATAGCACTACCTACAACCCATTTATTCAGCGGGTTGCTATTGTCCGATACCATTGTCCAGTTTGCATTTTCGGTAGCATCTTCGAATCCGTTCCAATAGTACGGACGGAATGCTATGGGATCTTGTCCCCACATACCGATAGCAAATACCAACGATATACTCAATACTAATAATCTTGTAACTGTAGATTTCATAAATATTGAAAGTTTTATAAATTGATAATATAATTAATTCGTCTATTATTCACGTTATAAGGCATATATGTATAATTTCCCCATAATATCGGAAGTACAAAAATATAACTTTTTTCATACAAACGCAAGTTTACAATGAAAAAAGGACAAGTTTTTTTATAAAACATTGCCCTTTACATCTTTTTAACAAAAAAATTAACTGTCTACTGCAGCAGTCCTCTTGCTTGCAACATCGGTTTTATCGACGGGTCTTGTC
>CAJPPQ010000086.1 GCA_905372605.1 Porphyromonadaceae bacterium | reverse complement strand
GGCTGATATGATTGAAGGCAGAAAGGTTTGTTACTTGACTATTACTAAGTAGATTATTTGTTACATGTTATATGTGTAAGAGCATAAAAAAACAAGGGCTTTTGTGTGTATGCCCCAAAAATACACCGTAAAATATTTACAATTAATTTATATAGAGATGAAAAAGCAATTTATAAAAACATTATCCGCCGTGTTATTGCTCATTGGAGCATTTATGGTTTTAGGCGGGTGCGAGAAAAAGAAAGAAAACAAAAATCCGTTGAAAAACACGGAATGGAAATTGGTAAACTTTGTCGATGTGGCAAACAACACGAATAAAACACCTGAGCCGAACAGTGAAATGTGCTATATATTGAAGTTTTTAGAAACGGGAGATTCTTTAACAGCAGTATCTTCTACAAACAACTTCATTGGCACGTACACTATTGACATCAAAACATCCTCTATATCAATAACAAGGTTGGTAGGAACGGAAATAAACGAAATTGGAGATGGTGTTTCGTATGTAAAAAGTCTAAATACAGTTGATAAATATATGATAGACAACAATATTTTGAAGCTATATTATGATGATAACAAGAATTGCTTAGAATTTAAAAGGAGGTAAATATTATGAAAAAGTCGATTTTAAAAATACTCCCCTCCGTACTATTACTCGTGGCAGCGTTTATAGCCTTGGGTGGATGCAAAAAGAAAAACGAGAAATCTCATATAGAGATTACAAATGTAGACGCAACTATATTACAAGATTGTATAGATTACCCGGAGATTAAGGATACTTTTTCGATAGTACTCGACAAATATCCCGAAGGGATACTCTCCGTATATCCTTCGGAGCCCATAAAGTCTGACTTCCGACAATCAGGACTGAAAGTAGTAGTCAGTGGATGCATATACAAAGAGTTGGAATACAATGGCTGTCTGCCTCCTCCTAACGCAAAATATTCTGCCCCTAAGGCAGGTAATAAATTCATTATAACCAAAATCTCAAAAAAATGAACAACGCAAAAGGTGTTTTTTTACAGTTACCCGCTGTAATATTACTATCCACTACCAAAAGCAGGTTACTCGCCAAAAGAGTAGCCTGTTTTTGGTCTCAGACGATAATACCTCATTTCCATATTTTATACCGCCATTTACCTTTTAGCTGCCTTGCTATAATTGGGTATATATCTGTATTGTTAAAAAAAGTATTTTGGGGGGTGATGAGATTATTGTGAATACTATCGATTTTCACGACAATTTGACAGGAACTAATGCTCTTTTTCGATATTTTACCTTATGGTTAGCTTGGAGACACCTTGGAGATGTACCGTATCTATTATTGCGCTGACATAATGTCTGTATCTTCTCCCACTGTAGTATTTTTCATTATAATATATTATGCTATTATTAATATTTGGTAAATATTTAAGCAATATGAAAAGAGTAATATTACGTCTGTCTTACGATTCGGCAAAAAGATGTACTTTTGCACTTCGATTTTTATGATAAAAGGACTGTTTTTTATACTATTGTTTTACCTTCTGGGTGAGGCCATTGCCAATATTATAGGGGGATATATCCCCGGCAGTGTCATAGGTATGATGCTGCTGTTTGTAAGCCTTATCCTGAAGGTTGTCAAGGCGGAATATGTGAAAGATGCAGCTACGGTAATAACCAAGAATATGGCTATATTTTTTGTGCCTGCTTCGGTGGGGCTTATGGTTTATACCGAAGTATTGTCGAGGTCGATATGGGCTATAATGATATCGATAATGGTAAGTACAATACTTACTATCATAGTAGTAGCTTTCGTCCAAGACCGTATGGAACGACGCCATAAAGGAGGTCGGCTTTGAATACCTGCGATCTGTTGACAGACTTGCTACGAAGCGAGCTTTTTGCCCTTACGTTGGTTATGGGCTCATATCTTTTGGGGATTTTCCTATACAAAAGACTCAAACTTCCCATCATTCAGCCTCTGCTCATTTCGATGATAATAATAATCGTATTCCTTAAAACAACCGGAATCGACTACTCCGTATTCAGAAACAATACGAGGTTTCTCAATTTTATGCTCGGTCCCAGTGTGGTAGCTCTCGGCTATGTATTGTACGAACAGATTTATTACCTCAAAGGCAATATAATATCGATACTGACGGCTGTGTTTGTAGGTTGTATCGTCGGTATAGTGAGTGTAGTGGGTATAGCCAAACTTATGGGAACAGATACCCAGATGCTATTCTCACTTGCACCTAAGTCCGTTACTACACCGATAGCTATCAGTATAGCCAAAAACAACCACGGTATCCCCGAACTTGCCGTAGTATTCGTCATTATCTGTGGAATATTCGGCGGAGCGGTAGGACCTATTGTGCTCCGATATCTGAATATAAAGAGCAAGGTCGCCAAAGGACTCGCTATGGGCACAGCGTCGCACGCTTTGGGTACGGTGAGAGCCATCGAAATGGGGGCTACCGAAGGCGCTATTAGCGGACTTGCTATCGGTATAATGGGAATAATGACGGCAATGGTAATGCCATTCATCGAAAAGATATTGAACTGATATTATATAGTTATTCTATGACAATACATCTCGACAATATACGGCTAAAAGCCTATCACGGTATATACGACCATGAGCGACAGTACGGCAACAACTTCTCGGTAGACGTATCTTTTGATATCGATGCCGAGCTGTCGGCTATAAGCGACGATATAGCCGATACGGTCAATTATGAGACTGTTTACAAAATTGTAAAAGACGAAATGAGCCTTGCTGCCAATCTGCTCGAGAATGTAGCTTATCGTATCCACAAGAGTATTAAAAAGGAGTTCCCCGCTATCGACCGTCTTAGAGTAGCCGTATCTAAATACGACCCTTTCGCAGACGGCAATATCGACCGCGTAACTGTCTCCGTAGCCGACGAATAGCACTCTGGTACAGTACTGCTCTCTTCGGCTATATATTTCGTTTAATTGTAAAAAGTCCACGAAAGCCCCATCTGGAACGTAGCCGGATTGATAGGGTATTGAGGCATAAGTTTGTATCCTTTGCCGCCGAAGAGATACATATTCAGGTGTGCATATTGAAAGTAAAATCGGAGACGTTTTAGATGGAAATTGGTGAAGACGCTCAAGTCGGGATAGTTGCCGAGTATGGTGCTATTCTGTAGATGAAATTGCCCTGTGGCAGGCATATAGGTATTGCCGTAGTACGACGTGTGGTATCGGCAGCTTACACCCAATTCGGACAGAAGCACCCCGAAAAACTTACTCTTGTAGTACAGAGTGGAGTAGAGCGATAGGTCGGGCAATGGCAATATGTCTTTATCGGACGATATCTGATATACAAGTTTGCTGTCGAGGTGTATTTTGCGGTAATTGAGTTTTGCCTCTAAGTCGAAAGCCATTACTTGTATTACTCCTGTGTGTTGGCGAGGCAAAGCATTGTAGTCGAAATATATGTAGTTGTTGATATTTGCCAAGTCGAAACCAATCGATATTCCTGTTTTTGTGGATTTTAGTCTTGTGTTGAGGCGTATATCGAATGTTTTTGAAAACGTATTATCCCATTTGAAGTGGTTGGAGCGAAATTTCTGCAGAAAATATTCCACAGTCGAGTTTTCGATAGAGCCTCCTACGTCGAAGTTCAATGTATCTCGCAGTATGTTTAAGTTTGTCTTTAGTTTCCCTTTAAGCGAGAAGTCGCCGAGCTTTTTGCCTGCAATTGCTATTCTGCCTCTTATCTTGTATTTTATGGTTTGTCCTTCGTTTTTCGATAGTTCTCCTCCGACAAATATGTTCTGTGAGTAATAGTCGAGATACTTCTCTGCCGACGAATAGCTTGTGTTACGTGTCAGTTCGTGTTCTGCGAAGGCTGTAAGCCCAAACCGAAGTAGCGTATTGAATTTCTCTTCGAGTCTGAGCGCAAATGTATTGCGTAGGTTTTGGTAACGTATGGAGTCTCTTGTGTTTTCTGTGGAGTAGTATGTGCTGTCGTAGAAAGCATTACGTTTATCTTCGGTATAACGTTTCCTTGCGTTTTCGTACTTTATGGTATGTATAAACGAGGTAATAGGCACGAAATCGGTCGCTGTGGTGCCGTCTTTGAGCTTGCGTTCTTTTTCTACTCCCAAGCTATAACTATGGTTGTAGTAGAAAATAGAGCTTTTGTATGTCGATACGGCATTGATATTGTCGGCGAAAATAGTAGGCAGATACCGAAACTGCGACGAGGTCGTTATGGAGTCTACTCCGCGGAGTCCGCCATATTCGCGATTGCGAAAGTCGTTGAACATCATCACCGTATTGAATTCGTACCGTTTGCCGCTGTAAGACGCCCACAGCCCTCCATTGACGGCACGTGCCGTCTGGTCTTTGTATCTGCCTCGCCCAAGAACGAAGTTGAATAGCCCGCCTACGTTCAAATATTTGTTGAAGTTCATCGAATACAATGCTCTGAAATTGTCTTCTTCATTATACATCGGCAGCGATGTGCGATAGACAATATTGGCATACGGAGTCTTGGTATTGAAGAATCTTACGTCTCCGACATTGATGGTATATGCATCGTATGGATTCGACGATATGAAACGAGTCTTACGCGTGCGGTCGAAAAATATTTTCGACTCTACGGGCGACCCCAGATTGCCTGTCCACGAGTTTGCTATCGAGTAACGATATACCGGATTGTTGTCTTGATAGCCACTGATAGCCGTATCTACGGCACATGTATCGGCGGTACCCAGATGTTGGTCGATAGTCCAGTTTTTCACAGATATGGGGATTTGTCGGGTTTGTGTAGACTGGCTACGGAACGTATTTCCCGAGTCTTCTTTGGGCGTCATTATTCCGTCGAAATCTTGTCCGTACGATATTATTGCTATTGATATACAGCAAATCAGTAATATACTTCTTTTCATTGCCTGCAAAATTACATCTTTTTTATATCAGATAGACCGTTGTGGTAAGAAAATAAATAGTATTTGCCGATAAAGTTTTGTTGTGGACGGGAGTTGTGAGCTACCTACGATTTTTTTGTTACCTTTGCTGCTCGTTTCTTAAATTAATAATATTCAGTATAACCAATGAAAAAAATATTTCTGTCGATAATATTTATCGCATCGGGTATGTCGGTGGCTAATGCTCAGTTGTATAACGTCGTAGACAACAACGCAGATGCCGACCCTACCTTAGAGTGCACCTCGATAACGGTGGGCAAAAAAGCCTCA
>CAJPPQ010000085.1 GCA_905372605.1 Porphyromonadaceae bacterium | reverse complement strand
ACTTCAATATATTACATCAATAGAAATAACTTTGCAAAAGTACAAATATTTTGGCGAATACAAATAGGTATTGTGTTTGAGACGACTACGATACGTTATATCCGTATAGTTATCAATCAGAAAAGGCTGCCCCACGATAGACAGCCCCTTCTTCCAAAACAAATTAATTTAGTATTATATTTATGAAAAAGTTTTATTTTTATTTCTCTTTTAATTGAGGTCTACTACGTAGTGTTTTATTATGCCGGCTCTATTGATACCTGTTACAAGCAGTACCTTATCGGTAGCTTCGCTATTCAGAGCCTCGGTGTATATATCTTTTACCTCTTTTACCGACGATACGGTTTTGTTGTTTATCTTCAATATGATAAATCCTTTATAGATACCCGCTTTTGCGAATAATCCGCCTCGTTGTACTTCGTCGACAAGTAAACCTCCGTTGTAGTTGAGGCGCTGTTTTGTCTGTATCGATAGCGGTTCGAGCGTAGCTCCGAGCCTATCCATATCCACAGCTTTCACTATGTTGGTGTTTTTACTGCTGTTTTTCAGTGTAACGCGCAGAGTTATCTCTTTATTGCTGCGATTTACGGTTACATTTATATTATCGCCCGGACGATATGCCGCTACCTGCTCCTGAAGTTCGGCTACCGACTTTATCCTTACGTCATTGATAGCCACTATTATATCGCCTTGCTTTATTCCTGCGTCTTTTGCCGACGAATTGCTGACAACATCGTCTACATAAGCACCGTCCATAGTTTTCAGGTTTTTGTCTTTTGCCAGTTTATCGTTGATATTGGCTATCTTCACTCCGAGTACGGCGCGTTGCACTATGCCATAATCTTTGAGGTCTCTGACCACTTTACTTACTATAGTGGTAGGTATTGCAAATCCGTATCCTATGTAAGAGCCTGTTTGCGAGGCGATAGCAGTATTTATCCCAACGAGTTCTCCGGCAGTATTGACGAGTGCTCCGCCGCTATTTCCGGGATTTATAGCGGCATCGGTCTGTATAAAACTTTCTATCTTGCGTTCGGAAGGAACTATGTCCATTTCTCTTGCTTTTGCCGATATTATACCTGCCGTTACCGTCGAGGTAAGATTGAACGGATTGCCGATAGCAAGTACCCATTCGCCTACTTTGAGGTTGTCGGAGTTGCCTATGGTTATGGGTTGCAGGTCGGTAGCCTCTATCTTTATCAGAGCCACGTCGGTCGAAGGGTCGGTACCTATTACTTTGGCTTTGAAAGTACGTTTGTCGTTGAGAGTTACCTCTATCTCTGTCGCATTGTCTATGACGTGATTGTTTGTAACTATATATCCGTCGGTCGAAATTATTACGCCCGATCCTGCTCCGGTAGTAGCTTCGGGTTGTTGAAAACTACGAGGCTGTCCGAAGAAAAAATCGAAAAACGGGTCGCCAAATTCTTGAATCGAATTTTTCACCTCTTGCTTCACTTTTACGTGTACTACCGAGTGTACGGTTCGTTCGGCAGCATACGTAAGGTCGGTAGAGCCTATTTTCGTATCCGACATTGAGGCGAATTTCACAGGAACTTTGTCTTTTGCCGTCGGTGAAAAATAGTCGGCGTTATACTGTCGCTTTTCGTAGACTTTTATAGTAGCAATAGAGGTCGTAGCCGATAGCAATATTGCTACTAATACTAACATTAAATTCTTTCTATTCATAGTTGTTTCTAAGTGGTTTAAGTGTAATTGAAAATATTGTTTACACCATTAATAACGATATTTAGTTCCGTTTATTGTGTTAAACCGACGGCAAAAGTAATACTTTTTCTTGTTAATACGACATTTTGCGACTAAAAAAGGCAATAAATTAACCTATTTAACATTTTTGCTATCCATATAAAAAACCGTATTAACAATTAAGAGATATAGACATCTTTGCTGTTTTTTACCTTATCCGCTATGCTATTAGAGGCAAAAAGATTAAATTTGCGACATTATTTTATTATATTTGAAGCTATGTTATTTATAAACGGTACAATAAATTCGGGCTCTGGTTTCCGCAGAGCCGACCTCCGCATAAAAGATGGTAAAATACAACATATAGGCATATTACAGCCCAATGATAGCGAAGAGGTGATAGATATCGCGGGTAAGATATTACTTCCCGGCTTCGTCGATGTGCACGTGCATTTCAGAGAACCGGGCTTCGGCTATAAAGAGACTATCGAGAGTGGCAGTAAGGCAGCTGCCGCGGGCGGATACACTGCCGTATGCACTATGCCCAACCTCGCACCTCCCCCCGACAGTGTCGCTAATATAAATATCCAAAAGGAGATAATAGCAAAGAGTGCTGTGGTGAAGGTATATCCGCTTGCTACTATCACCGTAGGTCAGAAAGGCGGCGGTAGTCTTATAGACTTCGATAGTATGAAGCACGAAGTAGCTTTCTCCGACGACGGAAGAGGCGTACAGAGCCGCGAGATGATGGCAGAGGCGATGAAAGAGGTAGCCAAGTTCGATGGTATGATAGTGGCTCACTGCGAAGTAGACGAACTCGTGAAAGGAGGCTATATCCACGACGGAGAGTATTGCAGTCGGCACGGTCACAAAGGGATATGTTCTCGTAGCGAGTGGGAACAGGTAGCTCGCGACGTAGAGCTTGCAAAGGCTACCGGCTGCCGATATCACGTATGCCACGTATCTACTAAAGAGAGTGTCGACATCATACGCAAGGCTAAAGCCGAAGGCGTACGGGTAACCTGCGAGACGGCACCGCATTATCTTATCTTATCGGACTTAGACCTCGAGGAAGATGGGCGTTTCAAGATGAATCCTCCTATACGAAGCGTAGAAGATAGAGAGGCTCTAAGAGCAGGGCTCATAGATGGCACTATCGACGTCATAGCCACAGACCACGCTCCGCACTCTGCCGAAGAGAAGTCGCGAGGACTGGCTCGAAGTGCTTTTGGTATCGTAGGACTCGAGACTGCCTTTTCGCTTATTTACACCCATTTGGTCGAGAAGGGAATCATCTCTTGGGAGCTACTTATAAAGACTATGTCTATCAACCCGAGGCAGATATTCCGACTTGGCGGAGGACTTGCAGAAGGTGCTCCTGCCGATATTATCGTCATAGACCCTGCCGCGAAATGGACTATATGCCCCGACAAATTCGTTTCGAAAGGCAAAGCCTCTCCCTTTGCCGACTGGGAGGTCGACGGCAAGGTAGAGATGACTTTTGTCGACGGCAAAAGGGTGTTTTGAGGTATTGCAATTAACTTAATCGTAAGTATCAAGACAGCTATTTCCCCTTCCAAAAAAACACATTCTACAAAACAAATAAAAAAAGCGTCCGACAAGGGTACCATTTAGTCTTGTAAATTTATTAATTTTGCAGCCTAAAAAATAAAACGAAATATAGAGATGAAAAGAGTATTGGTTTTGGGAGCCGGCGGGCAAATCGGCTCCGAGCTTACGATGAGACTTAGAGAGGTATATGGCAATAGCAACGTTGTAGCTACCGACCTGCAGCCCGACCGTCTGACACAAGCTATAAAAGAGAGCGGAGTATGCCTCCCTTGCGACGCTACCGACGGGAAACAGATAGCCGACATTGTCGACAAGTATAAGATAGACGGTATCTTCAACCTCGTTGCAATACTCTCGGCTACCGCCGAGAAGAATCCGATGATGGGCTGGAATGTTGGTATGGGAGCGTTGCTCAACTGCCTCGAAGTGGCTCGCCTATACAAAGCAGCTCTATTCACTCCGTCGTCTATCGGGGCATTCGGACCCAACACGCCTCTCGACAACACGCCGCAAGACACGATTCAACGTCCTCGTACCATCTACGGCGTTACTAAGGTCTCGGGAGAACTGCTATCGGACTACTACTTCGAACGTTTCGGCGTCGATACCCGCTCGGTTCGCTTTCCGGGACTTATATCGAATGTATGCCCTCCGGGCGGAGGCACTACCGACTATGCCGTCGATATCTATTACGCTGCCGTCAAGGGCGAACGTTTCGAGTGTCCGTTACGGAAAGGTACTCTACTCGATATGATGTATATGCCCGATGCTATCGATGCGGCTATTCATCTTATGGAGGCAGACCCCACGAAACTCATTCACCGCAATTCGTTCAACGTAACGGCTATGCACTTCGACCCCGAGGCAATATACGCCGAGATTCGCCGACACAAGCCCGACTTCGTAATGGAGTACCGACACGACCCGCTTAAGCAGAAGATTGCCGACTCTTGGCCTAACTATATGGACGACTCTTGTGCAAGAGCCGAATGGGGATTCTCGCCCAAGTTTGACCTACCGAAGATGACCGTCGATATGCTCGATAAGCTATCGAAACGCCTATTGAAATAGTAAACGACTTTTTTATTAAATGAGTATATTATATTATGTATGGGGGCAATCGCATAACGGTTGCCCTTTTTTGTTTAAACTCCCCACCCTTCAACCTCCCTCCATTCCTTCATCTTTACTTTTTCATTCTTCATTTTTCATTTTTTGGGCGTTCCCCTTGCCGCAAGCGGCTTCGGGTCGGGCTATCCGCTCATACTCGCCGCATACAAAGGGTTGGTTTTGTCTCTCTGCTCTTCCCTTTCCGTAATTCGTAATTTGTAATTCGTAATTGATTCAGCGTCTCGTATCCGCTCCTATCCCTCACGCATCCCAACGCTCCATTTCAATGCTTAAACGTTTACACGTAATTCATAATTCGTAATTCCTAATTGATTTTGTGCTTCGCACAAACCACAATTAAACGTTTCAATTTTCCCATTTTGTGCAAAGCACAAAACAGATCGGCCTACGCGCCGAGACGGGCACCCGCTTGTGCGAAAGTGAGCGAAGAAAAACGTCGAACTGTCTGAGCCGAAGGCGAGTTTTCGACGTTCAGCGAACGAGCACACATAGCGGGTCGGCTCGGTGCGTCGAGCCTTGACCTTTTTTGCTTACTTTTTTGTGTTAAGACAAAAAAGTAAGTGGGTTTGGGCAAAGCCCAAGAGAAACATTCAATACACGATATAGGAGCGAAAGACTTTTCGTCCCTTTTTTATTTCCACCCTGCCTCGCTTCAACAGTTAAACGCTTACACGCTTCAACGATTGAACAGTTAAACGTTTAAACATAAATCGTAATTTATAATTCCTAATTCGTAATTGATTAGTATCTTTGCATTTTGGTTTAAATAGCACAGCGATTATATATGTTTGAAAATCTAAGCGAAAGACTCGAAAGGTCGTTTAAAATACTC
>CAJPPQ010000084.1 GCA_905372605.1 Porphyromonadaceae bacterium | reverse complement strand
TTAATGATATGAAGAAAGTTTTTCTTTTTCTATTTTTCTTCGCTGCTCTCGCCTCAGTAGCCGTAGGGCAGAACGCTAATGACTGGTTCATAACGGTATGGAAACCTGACGGGACTACTATTAATTTTAATGCTGCCGGCAACGGATATACTTTGAAGTGTGTCCAACTCGATGGTTCGGGCAATGAAATTCCTGCTACAATGCAGACATTTACGGGAATTAACGGAAACTACACTATAACAACAGGAATTACGGCAGGACAGCAGTACCGTATATATGCATACGGCGGTACTCTCAATGTGGTATCCTTTTATAATTCTAATACCCTTCTAAAAATAGAGCAGTGGGGAACTACCGTATGGTCTTCTTTTTATGGTACATTTCAGTCCTGTAAAAATCTTGATGTAACTGCTACCGATATACCAAATCTCTCTGCTTGCCAATACGTGAGTAATATGTTTTACGGTTGTACAAGTCTTGTAAATGCTAATGGCTCTATATCAGGGTGGCAGACGGCGAATGTTACAGATATGAGTTATATGTTCCATAGAGCTACTGCTTTTAATCAGCCGTTAAATTGGAATACGGCGA
Source organism: Porphyromonadaceae bacterium (assembly GCA_905372605.1). GTDB lineage: Bacteria > Bacteroidota > Bacteroidia > Bacteroidales > Paludibacteraceae > F0058. The sequence continues at coordinate 4,700 of CAJPPQ010000084.1, read as the reverse complement.
ATGTTACAAATATGTCGGGGATGTTCTCCGGAGCTACTGCATTTAATCAGCCAATAGGGAACTGGAATACGGGGAATGTTACAGATATGAGTCAAATGTTCTACGGAGCTACTGCATTTAATCGGCCTATAGGGAACTGGAATACGGCTAATGTTACCAATATGAGCCATATGTTCTACGGTGCTACAGCTTTCAATGGAAATGTAAATGGCTGGGGCAATAAGATGAAGAATGTTACCGGTATAAGTTATATGTTCAAAGGAGCCACGGCTTTCAACCAATCGCTCGAAGATTGGGTGTTAAATTCGAGTTTGAGTCGTAGTAGTACTGAGAAAATACTATTTGGTTCGGGAATGCAGTGCCAAAACCTTACGGCAACCCTCAATGGTTGGGCAAGAAATAGTGAGTTCAATCCATCTACCATAGGAAAGACTATCGAGATAGACTTCACGGGTGTAGCCTATAGCCGCACTGCAAGAAATATAATGAGGTACCTACGTCAGAATAAAGGTATCAATATTCTTGAGGCAGGATATTATTATCAAGATTGCGATGGAATAAACTACGATCAGTACACGATAAAGGTAGATACCCGTCGTGATGCTACGGGAGCGGCTACCCCTACCAATAGAGTGATAAACACCAATGTAGTGGGTACCAACTTTTCGATAAAATATACCGAAGTGGGTAATCCGTGGAATAGTAATATAATAAACGGGCTTAATACGGGCGATGCTATCACGCTGCCTTCGGCCGGTACTTATATCATAGGTGTATTTGTACCTACAGGCAGTGCGTCGTCGTCGATAACAAAGCTATCTACTACCGAAGCTCCCCTATCGAACGGCTATATTATCGATGTCGTGAATTGGAGTAATATCAAGTGGCAGTCGCTAAAAGATGCCTTCAAGGGTTGTACAGTACTCATCTATCTGCTGCCGACGTACCAAATCTATCGGAGTGCACGAGCCTCGAGGCTATGTTCCAAAACTGTACGGGGCTTACTACCGTACCGTCAATAGAAGATTGGAATTTATCGAACGTAACCTCGTTAAAGTCGATGTTTGCAGGAGCAACAGCATTTAACCAACATCTAAACCGCCTCAACGTATCTCATATTGCCGATTTCTCGGGTATGTTCTCCGGTGCTACTGCTTTCGACTACTCGCTTGGGGAATGGAATCTGGGCGGCGTTACCGATGGCAATACCGCAATGCTCAATATGTTCGACAACTCTGGGATAAGCTGCGCCTCGTACAAAGAGACCCTTGCCGGGTGGAATATGAAGTCGTCTACTCCAAGCAATATCCGGCTCGGAGCTGCAAATGTAAACTACGGCAACGGAGCTGCAACGATACGCACGAACTTACAGACAAACAAAAGTTGGACTTTCGTAGGCGACCTCCTCTCGGCAGGCTGCGACGGAGCCGATGCCTCGGGTAGGTATATTACCGTCTGGGATACCCGTATCCCCACAACGCGAACCACCGGCTCGCCTCTCGATATAGCCACCAATATACAAGGAAGCAACGTTACGATAGATTGGGAAGAGGTGGGCAATCCTGCCAACAACGGCACTCTTACGGGGCTTAGCGGTACACCGTCCAATCCCTTAATGGTAACCGGACTCCCCCACGCGGGAGTATACCGACTTAAAGCCACCATCGGCACCGATCCTGTATTAAATTTGGGTTGGAGCAATGGAGATGCCGGTAGACTTATCTATTTAGAGCAGTGGGGCAGTGCGGTGTGGAAAAGTTTAAATGCCGCTTTCTTAAAAGCACGTAATATGAAAGTACTTGCTACCGACATACCGAATCTTACTCAATTGTCGGATTTGAACCCATATAATGGAGCTATGCAAAGTATGTTCCAAGAGTGTTCGTCGCTTACTATGGTGCCCTCAATCAATAGCTGGAGTATGCCGAGCGATGTAAAAAGCATTCAATCTATGTTCCAAGGAGCTACGTCGTTCAACCAAGATTTGAGCGGTTGGGATGTTTCGCATATTACCAATATGAGTAACTTGTTCCAAGGAGCTACTTCGTTCAATAGCCCTCTTTTATGGGGAAGTAAGGTCTCTAATGTGACTAATATGCAAAATGTGTTCAATGGTGCTACCTCGTTTAATCAAGATATAACAGGCTGGGATGTCTCGAGTGTTACTGATATGGATGGTATGTTCCGAGAAGCTACTTCCTTTAATCAACCGATAGGATTATGGGATAGTAAGACGGCTAATGTAGCTAATTATTCCTTTATGTTTCAGAAAGCTTCGTCGTTCGACCAAAATCTTGGTACTTGGACTATGAAGTCGGGATGCTATGGTGATGGTATGTTCGAGCGTAGCGGTATGAGGTGCGAAAACTACTCTGCTACCTTTGTGGGCTGGGCAGCTCAGACTTCTTTTATTCCTCAGGCACACTTCTATGCAGGCGACAATTGCCTTTTACCTCTTAATGTGGCAGGTATGGCTGCACATAAAGAACTGGTAAGAAGAGGAGCGTATGATATGGACGTGCATTATCTTGCTCCCGACTGTAAAGAAGACTTTTATGAGACTACTTGGCAGGTACCTAACACTAATACATATCAGGATACCCTTACTATCAATGCTATTGGTACCAACTTCACTGTCGTATGGGAGGCGATAGATAGTACTCAGTATCCTCCTGCATATACGGCGGGTATAGATACAGCCGCCAATGCTTCGCCGGGGCATCCGTATACTTTAAAAAATAAATATGGGCAAAAAGTGAGTGTCCCAGGTGTGGTAAAAGTCAAAGTCTTTCCCGGCAACGGCACGCTTACGGGGTTATATATGCCCGGAGCACACTCTATAGCCCTCACGAGCGTCGACCACTGGGGTAATAATAAATGGCAGCGGCTCGACTCGGCATTTATCGGTTACGAGCGTATGGAGCTAAAGGCTACCGACACTCCCGACCTTAGCGAGGTAACAGGCAACGATGGACTTAAATATATGTTCTGGGGCTGTATGGCGATGACCGACCTACACGACAAGATAGGCACTTGGGACGTAAGCACGATAAAGAATACGGCAGGTATGTTCGGTATGGCTTCTGCTTTCAATCGCAATATAGGTAGCTGGGATGTATCTAATGTAACCGATATGAGTAGTATGTTTATTCGTGCTGCTACCTTCAACCAACCGATAGGCGGCTGGAATGTATCGAAAGTAACCAATATGAGTGCTATGTTTTCTCATGCTGCTGCCTTCAACCAACCGATAGGAGGCTGGAATGTATCGAAAGTAACCGATATGCGTAGTATGTTCGACGGAGCCGCAGCATTCAACCGACCGCTGAACGATTGGAACGTATCGAAAGTTACAAGTATGCATACTATGTTCAACACCGCTACTTCTTTCAACCAACCTCTCGACCGCTGGGATGTACGTAAATCGACAAGTATGGGGGCTATGTTCTACGGAGCTACTGCCTTCAACCAGCCTCTTGACAACTGGAAACCCTTCGCCAGCACCATGATGGGCGAGATGTTCGGTCACTCGGGTATGAGCTGTGAAAACTACTCGAGCACACTCTACAGCTGGGCACAAAACGTCGATTCTCTCAAGCCTAACGTATATATGACCCTACAACACAATATGAAATACGGTCGTATCGGTAAGTATGCACGAGAGCTGATTGCGAGCAAGAAAAACTGGCAGTTTGGGGGCGACACATTCGACTTTAGCTGTAGTGTCATAGGTAAGGTACTACCTTCCGACTTTGTTACCGAGTGGGATATGTCGATACCGCATACTACCGGAACAGCTACATCGCTACGAACCAGCCTGTACGGTCTCCACTTCGTGGTGGAATATATCAATATCAACGACCCGACCGACAAGGGTATAGATACCAACGTCATGGCAAGCAACATTAGTCCTTACACTATAACGGGACTCAACCCGACGGGAAAATACCGTGTCATAGCATATAAGAACCCCAATATAGCGGGCAGTACTTTCGGTACCTTAGTAGAAGCGAGCGATTTACGTCGTCTGAGGAAAGTAACACAATGGGGTACAAATAGATGGAGCACTATGCGACATGCTTTTCTTATGTGTGCAAACTTGGACGTAACGGCAACCGACGTACCCGACTTGACGAATGTAACGAATATGAGTCTGATGTTTGCTATGTGCGACAGCTTGGTATACAACTCGTCTATCAAAGACTGGGACGTATCGAATGTTACCGATATGCAAGCAATGTTCCAAGACGACATTAAGTTCAACCAACCGCTTAGCAATTGGGATACTCGTAACGTTACCGATATGCAACACATGTTCCACGGAGCTCATTCGTTCGACCAACCGCTCGACAACTTCCGTATAGATGCTATTACCGCTATGGCATATATGTTCGACGACTGCGGTATGGGCTGCGAAAACCTCTCGTCGACACTCGACTCGTGGAAGACGCAGGCAGCGGCACTTAATAAAAATAGTATAAACCTAAGCCCGTTCGGTACCACCCAATACTACAACCAGACGGGACAGGCTGCTATCACAGCCCTTCAGGCACGTGGTTGGACTATCACCGGCGGTACATACGCCGCCAACTGCATTACTCCTACCAGTTGGTTTACGACTGTGTGGGATATAACGAAACCTACTTACCGTACAAACGACAACCCTGCTTCGACGATAGCTTTCACCGGTATCGGCAGCA
>CAJPPQ010000083.1 GCA_905372605.1 Porphyromonadaceae bacterium | reverse complement strand
CCTGACGGAGATAATCGAGCTTGCCGACCCGAAACATTGGTACATAGGCGTACAGTTCCACCCCGAATACAGTTCGACGGTACTTCGTCCGCACCCGTTGTTTATCGACTTTATACGCAATTCTATACATTAATCATTACTATCGATTATACTAAAACTCCGTTTTATCCCTAAATCACAATTTAATCGTACTTTTGTCCGTTAAAACAATTATTATTACAAAAAGGGAACAATATGGATAAACAGGGAAAAATACTTTGGGTCGACGACGAAATAGATCTTTTGCAGTCTTACTTCCTCTTCCTTGCCGACAAAGGCTATGAGGTCGAAAAGACTACAAACGGTATAGATGCCATCGAGCTCATCAACAACAACCAGTTCGATATAATATTTCTCGATGAAAATATGCCGGGGCTATCGGGGCTCGATACTTTATCGCAGATAAAGCAGAGTAAGCCTAATCTACCGATAGTCATGATTACCAAAAGCGAAGCTGAAAATATAATGGACTTAGCTATCGGCAAACAGATAGCCGATTTCCTCACTAAACCGGTCAATCCCAGCCAGATACTACTCGTACTAAAAAAACATCTTCATCAGAATGCTATCGTAAAAGAGCAAACCAACTCGGCATATAGCAGCGAGTTTATACAGATAAACAATCAAATATCGGAAGCCGACTCCGATGAGGATTTTTTCGAACTATACAAACAGCTCACCTACTGGGATTTACGGCTCGACCAAACGCAAAACGAACTCTACAACATACTATTGTCGCAAAAAGAAGAAGCGAATTTCGCTTTTTCGAAATACATATCGAAAAACTATCTCAGCTGGTTTACTTCGCCCGATAGTCGCCCGACTATGTCGCCCGATATATTTAAGAAACATATATTTCCTCTGCTCGATGGGGGCGATAAAGTGTTTTTGATAGTGATAGACAATTTCCGCTACGACCAGTGGAAAATGGTTCAGCAGCTATTGGAAGAGTTCTATACCATTGAAAAAGAGATACTATACTATTCAATACTGCCCACCACCACCCAATATGCTCGAAATGCTCTGATGTCGGGGCTTATGCCGCTGCAAATCAAAGAGATGTACCCTCAATATTGGTTCGACGACAACGAAGAGAACGGTAAAAACTTGTATGAAGACAAACTAATCGAGCTATTGTTGCAAAGATATCGTAAAAACATAAGCTTTTCTTACAATAAGATAGCAAGTATGCCCGAAGACGGCAAGCTAATCGAAAAGCTACCTCAACTAAAAGACAATCAGCTAAATGTCTGTGTACTGAACTTTATCGATATGCTATCTCATACCCGTACGGAAATGAAGGTAATAAAAGAGATAGCCAATACGGAAACTGCATATAGAGCCCTATCGGTCAATTGGTTCAGATACTCGCCTATAATGCAGTTATTCAAAGAATTGTCCGTAAGCGGCTACAAAGTAATAATCACTACCGACCACGGTACCGTACAGGTAAATAAACCGATAAAAGTGATAGGCGATAGAAACACCTCTACCAACCTACGTTACAAGGTAGGTAAAGCTCTGAATTACAACAAAAACGAGGTATTCGACATCACCAATCCGCAAAAAGCGATGCTACCAAGCCCCAATGTAAGTTCTACATATATATTCGCCAAAAACAGGAACTTCATGGCTTATCCAAACAACTTCAACTATTACTCTACATATTTCAAAGACTCTTTCCAACACGGCGGTATATCGCTCGAAGAGATGGTAGTAGCATTTGCGGTGCTTAACGGTAAGGGGTAGCAGACGCAAAATACTATAAACAAGCAAATTAAAACAAACACATAAAAACACAAAAATAGTAAGATATGAAAAAAATCATCACAATCGTCGCAGCGATACTCGTCGTGGTGGCATGCAGCAAGACAAATCTGAAAATCGAAGGTGTAATAGCAGACAATCGCTTGGATAACAAGACAGTATATCTGACCGATATTGATATGACTCACCTCGACAGCACAGAGATAAAAAAAGGTAAATTCTCTTTCAAATGTAGGGTAGATACTCCTAAAATAGTAACTCTGCAGATAGATATGGATCAGGATGAGCCTATTGAGAGGCAAATAGTACTCGAAAGCGGACAGATAAATATAAAAATCGGAGCCGACAACGAAGTAGATGTTTCGGGAACTAATCTAAACGACATATACTCAGACTTTTGGAAGCAAAATAAGCAACTTGACAAAAAGTACGAAAATGCGCTGAATATCTCCGAAAAAGCAGCAGCAGAGGTAGATAAAGAGTATGTCGAACTTGGCTACAACTTTGCCCGCAACAACCCTAAAAATATTGTAGGAAAAATAGCATTCCTCTCGGCATATTGGGGAATGTCGATAGCTCAGCGAGAAGAAATAATATCGCTACTCGACGACAACTTCAAGACCGACAAGAAGATAGCAAAGATTATCTCTAATATCGAGCAAGAAAAGAAAGCATCTGTCGGACAACCTTTTATAGATTTTTCTGCCAATGATATCAATGGCAATGAGGTGAAACTTAGCTCCCTCGTAGGGCAGACCGACTATCTGCTTATCGATTTCTGGGCTTCGTGGTGCGGTCCGTGTCGAAAAGCATTACCATCACTCAAAGCACTGTACGACAAATACAAAGGCAAAAAATTCGCTATCATCGGGGTATCGCTCGATAGTAAAAAAGAAGATTGGGCGGGAGCAATCGAAAGATTCCAGCTGAAATGGACAAACATATCAGACCTCAAACATTGGGATAGCTACCCTGCTCGACTATACGCTATTAGCTTTATCCCCAATACCATACTACTCGACAAAGAGGGAAAAATCGTAGGTCGCAACCTACACATCAACGAAATAGAAGATATTCTGAATCAAAAATAATTAATCACTAAATAAAAAAGCAAGTTTATGAAGAAAATATTTGGCTTAATACTTATAGTCGCTTTAATAACGGCATGTAGCAGTAAAACAGAAGAAATGTCTTTGGCTTCTTCTATGGATGCAAAAATGTCGGCAGACGAATATATTGCCGAAGACATGGCATTGAATACCGGAGGTTCACAAGCCTCTATCGATATCGAACCTCAAATAATCAAGACAGGTCGTATCTCGATAGAGACTTCAAATGCAGCTCAAACCAAATCGCTTATATACAAATATATAGGAAAATTTGGCGGACGTATATCAGGTGAAAGCAGATCTACATACGACGATATCACTACATATATTATATCGGTGCGTATACCTGCCAAAAATTTCGATGCTATGCTCGATAGCATATCTAAAAGCAGTGACAATGTGCAAGATATGTCGATAGACTCACAAGACGTTACCGAAGAATATATCGATATAACGGCTCGCCTGAAGACCAAAAAGGAACTCGAAGCTCGTTATCTTGAGTTGCTTAAAAAAGCAAATAAGGTAGAGGAAATCGTTTCTATCGAAAAAGAGATTGGAAACCTACGCTCCGATATAGAGAGTATCGAGGGACGGCTCCGATATATGAATAATGCAGTGGCATATAGCACTTTGGATATATCTTATTATGAACACGCTAAGACATTCGGCAATAAAATTGTAGATGCCTTCAAAGCTGGCTGGCAGGTAATAATCTACATACTAATGGCAATAGTGAAACTATGGGCTATACTTTTATTGGTAGTAGCGATCATTATCATTATTATAAGAGTGAGATGTCGACGCAAAGCCAGACAAAATAACAGATAATGAATGAAATACTGAAATATTTCCCAACCCTTACAGAGCAGCAGACACGGCAGTTTGCTGCCCTGTTTGATTTATATGCCGACTGGAATACAAAAATCAATGTCATATCTCGTAAAGATATCGAAAACTTATACTTACATCATGTCTTACACTCATTGGCAATAGCTAAGATATTGCCCTTCAAGAAAGGAACAAGTATTATCGATGTCGGTACGGGAGGAGGTTTTCCGGCTATCCCACTGGCAATAATATTTACCGAATGTACGTTTTGTTTACTCGATTCGGTGGCAAAAAAGATAAAAGTAGCCCAAGAGGTAGTATCGGCATTAGATCTGCGTAACTGTACTTTTTCTCATAGTCGTATCGAAGACGAAAAACGTACATTCGACTTTGTAGTGTCGCGTGCAGCAATGTCGCTAACCGACTTGGTGAGATTATCGTCGAAAAATATTGCAACAACGCAGCAAAATGCACTACCAAACGGGATTATATGCCTCAAAGGGGGCGATTTACAAGCCGAGATACAGCCGTATAAAAATATTGTAAGCGTATACAATCTAAGCGATTTCTTCGAAGAAGATTATTTCTCCACCAAAAAAGCAATATATCTGCCAATAGATAACAGCCGAAAAAAAGTATGACAATTATATAGATACTCCATTGGGTATGACTTTTTTTGTATTACTTTTGTGCAAATTATTACACTCAACAACTAAAAAACACATACTAAGAAATGAAGAAAAAAACATTAATCTTACTAGTCGGAGTCATTGTACTGCTCGTATTGTGGGCAGTATCGGGTTATAATGGAATGGTAAACGCAGAGGTAACAGTCGACCAAGAATGGTCTAACGTAGAGACTCAGTATCAGCGACGCAACGACCTAATAGGCAATCTGGTAGCCACCGTAAAAGGATACGCCGAACACGAAAAAACCACTCTTAGCGAGGTAATAGCTGCACGTGCAGCCGCCACACAAACGACTATCAATGCACAAGACCTCACTCCCGAAAAAATGCAACAGTTTCAGCAGGTACAAGGGGAGTTGTCGTCGGCTCTGAGTCGCCTTTTGGTATCGGTAGAGCGTTATCCGGAACTAAAAGCCAATCAGAATTTCCTCGAACTACAATCTCAACTCGAAGGCACGGAAAACCGAATACAGGTAGCACGTCAGCGATACAACGAGACGGCAGGCGTTTACAACAAGAAAGTCAGGAGATTCCCAAACAATATACTTGCAGGTATATTCGGCTTCAACAAAAAACCTTTCTTCGATGCCGACCCAGAAGCAAGTAAAGCTCCAAAAGTAGAGTTCTAATATCAAAATCAACCCCCAAAGACTGCTCTCGCATAAAGGGCAGTTTTTTATTTGCTGTTTATAAAAAGAATTAGGCTCTCCCATATCGGAAGAGCCTAAAATCTCAAATCAAATAAGACTATCTAAATTATCTAAATTAGATAACGCCTTGTTCGAGCATTGCGGTAGCAACTTTCATAAAGCCTGCTATGTTTGCACCCTTTACGTAGTTTATATAGCCTTTTTCTTCGCCATATTTGAGGCAAGCATTGTGGATAGACTCCATA
>CAJPPQ010000082.1 GCA_905372605.1 Porphyromonadaceae bacterium | reverse complement strand
TAGTGATTGTCGACCGCCGCCAGGCAATAAAAACCGCCTGCAAACTGGCAAAAAGTGGTGATATAGTGCTCGTTGCAGGTAAAGGACACGAAAACTACCAGATTGTCGGCAAAGAGAAGCACCACTTCGACGACAAAGAGGAGGTAATAGCCTCGCTAAGCAGTAAGAAATAAATTATTTTATTTTGTACGGCCAAACATTTTATTTGTGTTGTGTACGATTGAAAAAAAAAGTATACATTTGCAGGTAAATTATTAAGTAAGAGACAAACTATGTTTAGACAATATAAAGCACATCCATGGCACGGAGTAAGTATAGGCAATCTGTATCCTGAAATCGTTACCGCTTTTGTAGAGATAGTACCCACAGATACAGTTAAATATGAAGTAGATAAAGACAGTGGTTACTTATCGATAGACCGTCCGCAAAAATATTCTAATGTAATACCTGCTTTATATGGCTTTTTGCCGCAGACATACTCGGGGCAGCAGGTAGCTGAGTTATGTAATAAGGCACTTGAACGTACTGATATAGTGGGAGATGGTGACCCTGTCGATATTTGTATACTCACCGAAAAAGATATTGTACACGGCGATTTACTTGTAAAGTGCCGTCCGATAGGAGGTTTTCGTCTTCTCGACAACGATGAGGCTGACGATAAACTAATTGCTGTAATGCGAGACGATGCCATATATGGTAAATATCATAGAATACAAGATATTCCTTCACAGATAATCGAGAGGCTAAAACACTATTTCACTACCTACAAAGATATACCCGGTAGCGACAAACGCCGTACTTATCTGGCTGATATATATGATGTTGAGGAGGCTCATGATGTTATACGTCGGGCTATAAACGACTACAAAGAGAATTTCTGGATGATACGATAGCCTGGGAGATACATCGCCTATCTGTTTTCGAGACGTCTTATCTCTTTGGTGAGTCTTTTTACAAGATTTTTCAGACGCTTGAGCGTCTGCTCATACTCTGTGATTAAGGTAACTAATGAAGTTGCTTCGGCGGAATCTTTTTGTAAAACAAATCTCTTACGCTCTGCCATCAAGCGTTTTTCGGTGATATTTATTGAGTCTTGTACCTGTTCCAAACGGTGAAATCCATTGAGTGCGGTACTATCTTGGAAATCATTGTAATCTCTGTAAACTATACTATCCTTTACGAGGAAATTGAATTTAGCTTTGCCGCTTTTGTCTCTATCTGATAATTGTTTATCTTTTCCTGAATTGTAATGCTTTGATTTTTTGAAAGATATTTGTAGCGCTGTCTTACGAATCGAATCCCTGTCTTTATTTTTATCGTCTGCTTCGACTCTATTGTATTTGAATGTGTATACAGCTACTTTGCCGATAGGTAGATATCTGTCCGACGCAAAATAACCTATCCCTTGGCGTTCGTCGACTACAAGAAGATAATCGTTTGCAGGCGAATTGAATGGCATACCTATATTGCGTGGCTTCAGAAATACTCCTTCGGGGTTGGTGCTCGATACGAAGATATCGTAACCTCCCAAATTGTCGTGTATAGTATTGGATGCGAAATATATAGTAACTCCATCGGGTAGCATGAAAGGGAAGTTTTCATCGTAAGGAGTATTAATATCGCCCTTAAGAGCGGTAGCATCGCTCCAGCCCGAAAGATATCTGTTGCTGCGATATAGGTCGAGACCTGTATGTATATTTTTGTTTGTCAGTATCTTCATGTCCTTTTTGCCCGACATAAATTCAATCGTCGGTATTGAGTCGCTGCCGTCGGAGTCTGTCGTAGTAATATATCCCGTATTTGAATTTTGTCGATAGGCTTCCAGCAATTTATTCTTGTCTACTATTGCACTGTCTATGAATACTATATCGTTAGGATTATATCCGTTGAGTAATCGCTCTCCTGTTTTGGCTCTCGCCAGTAGAAGATTGGCGTCTTGTTTCGCTTCGGAAGATACATTTTTGTCTTCTACCATACCTTCAAGTAGTTGTATGGCAGCAGTAAACCGATATGTATGGAAATATGCCTTTGCAAGCAACAATTTTGAATCGTTATTTGGTGTGTATGCTATTTTTGTGGTTTTAAAGTTCTTGTTTATCACTACTTTGAGATGTGGTATTGCCTCTTCGTATCTTCTACTTCGACACAATGCAATACCCGCAAAATAGTTAGCTTCGGCGTCGGCGGGTTTCTTCTTCAAAATACTTGTGAATACGGCTAACGACTCCTTTGTCTTATCTGAGTTTAGGAGCTCTATGCCTTTCGATATAGTAGTCTGTGCAGTAATGTCGACTATCGATATGGCTATTATACAGATGATTAGCGATATTCTTTTCATTGGTAAAAATATCAAAACTCCAATTGCAAACCGTCTTCTGCCAAAATAGTATTTTCGAAGATACTCTTAGCCTCTTTAAGAAAAGGTTTTTTATCTCGATATCGTGCCGAGAAATGCCCTAATATCAGTTGCTTCACATTTGCTTTTCGGGCTATCTGAGCCGCTTGTAAAGCGGTGGTGTGTAGTGTCTCTTTTGCTCTCTGTCTGTCGTCGTCGACGAATGTCGATTCGTGAAACAATATATCTGCCTCAGCTATTTGATCTATAATCTTTTCGGTATACAGCGTATCGGATATGTATGCGTATTTTCTTATCGGATCGGCCGGAGTGGTGAGGCGTTCGTTTGATACGATAAATCCCTCTTTATCAACGAAATCTGCACCTTGCTTGATGGCTTTTAGGTCTTTTATAGGAATGTCGAATGCCTCTATCATAGATTTTATTAGATGGCGTTCGCCTTGCTGTTCTTCGAACAGAAAGCCACACGTCGGAACACGGTGTTTGAGTGGAATAGTAGATACTTTCAGTCCTTTATCTTCGTATATTACTGCTTTCTGATTGGGATTTATATCGTGAAATACCACGTTAAACGAGTCGTCGTCGGAGAAGTATTTTAGCATTGGTGATATTATCTCTTTCAGGTCTTTATAAGCATATATATTAAGGTCGGTCTTTCTTCCGAGCATAGCAAGTGTGGAAATAAGCCCCATAAGACCTATGCAGTGGTCTGAGTGTAAATGAGATATGAAGATGTTATCGAGGCGCGACAGATTTACTTTATACTGATTTAGCTTTATTTGAGCACCTTCGCCACAGTCGATCATATAGCGTCTGCCTCGCAGTTCAAATACTTGCGAAGCATGAAAATTGTTTTTCGTGGGTAGAGCCGAACCACTACCCAATATTGTCAGTTTTATTTTTTCCAAAACAATATCGCTCGTACATTTTCCTCAGCAGTGAGGCTTATTTTTTTTGTACCAAAACCCACGCATCTGCGAATTTATCGGATATTTCCGATATCTTGGCTTTGGCTTCGTTGTATGTCCTATACGATATTAGTATTACGCGAAACATACCTTTTTCGTTGATTACGATTATGGGATTGTATTCGTCGGACTGTTCGTTTTTGAGTTTTATGGCATTTTGTTTTTGTGTGAAACTACCGATTACTACGTTGTAGGTGCTGAGTCTGTCTTCGTCGTTGGCTTCATCGGCTTTGAATGTCTCTTCGCGTAAGGCTTGTTTTACACCGTCTTGAGTTGGGGCTTCTACTACTTTGTATGCACCCGGAGCACGTTTCACTTTGCATGAAGTAGCCGAAAGTGCTGCAATACAAACGATAAATAATGCTATTATGTGTCTGTTCATAAGTTTTTTATTATTCATTGACTATGATATTATTGTTTTATAATCAATTTGTTAGTAGTTGGAAAAAACTGAAATGTATCCGATAACAATTTCTACAATGCAAAGATACATATTTTTTCCGTGAGAGACTATTTTTTTCTCTAAGTATAAATTATAGATTAAATTATTTTGTTTATATTTGCATATCCGATTTTTTAGGTTGGGACATACTGTAAATGTAGGGTATTCATCATAAAACACATATAATTTTGTATTATGGCTAATTTATTTTTAAAGAAGATTTTTGGTGTTCTACAAAGTACACAAAAGGTAGAGGCAAGAGACAATCAGTTGCTTACAGATCTTATTCACTACAAAAGATTTGAGGGATCGGAAGAGTATGCTGAATACAAGCGGCTGTTTGGTTTGGTAAATTCTCCTGAATTTAAGGAGAGACGTAAAAACAGAAAAAAACAGACTGCCGAGCAGTTGGTAGCAGATGACGATTTAGAGGCTCAGTTGAGACATATCGCTGAATCTGAGGATGGTAAATTTTTTCTTTCGACCAATCCTCGAAAGTTCAGACGTATTGAGAATCTTGTTGTTTACAAAAAAGATAACTTTGAGTATAAAAATTTAGATGATAGTCTTTGGAAAGCAGGGTTTTACTATACCAATCCAAAGTTACTTGCCGTTCATTCATTATCGAATGAGTTACAGGCGAATATGGGAGGAAAGAATGTAGTTTTTAACCATGGTTTGTCTATTCTTACCAAGAAAGCTCAGGTGCGTGCTACTGCTTGGGGGCCTAAAAGAGGGTTTGAAGAGAGAGAATTCCAGTATACCTCCGATGTTGTAAACGGATGTGGTTTAGTAACAGAAGAATACTGCGGTATAAGAATAAAAATGCGTTGCTCGGGAAAAGTTAATCATGCTTTTTGGCTTTCGTCGGGCGAAAAAATACCACAGATAAATGTCGCTCTGATAAAAGGTAAAACTATCGAAATGGGCGTATACGATGCTCGTGGCGATTATTACTATACCAGAGTCAAAGGGTTGAATCCCAGCAAATATTATATATACTCCATATATCAGAAAGATGGCAAACTTATATGGAAAATCAATAATATAACCGTATTTAAGACAAAGAATATTATTGCAGGTCGTAGATTTTTCCCTTGCCTTAGCTCTTTCATTCCCGATACACAGAAAAATCCGTCGGAAGGAAGATTCGATGTAGAATGGATAGAAGTATATAGATAAGTATATTACGTCCGAAAAGAATGAAGTTGCTTGTATCTCTTGGTAGTAATATTGGGGATAAACAGCAAAATATAGAAAGGGCTATTGCTCTTATCGATGAAAGAATAGGCTCAGTAGTAAAAAAATCAAGTTTTTACTATACTGAGCCTGTTGGTTTTATGTCGGAAAACTATTTTATTAATGCGGCGATAGAGATAAAAACCTATCTGCCTATTTACCGAATACTGAAAATAACACAAAAAATAGAGCGTCTGATGGGGCGTACTCAAAAATCGTCTAAAGGAGTATATCACGATAGAATAATTGATATAGACATACTTACGTATGGTAACAAGAAAATACATTCTTCACGCCTTACGGTTCCTCACCCACGTATGTACGAACGAGATTTCGTTATGAAGCCTCTTAGAGAGATAACAAATATAAAATGATAAAAGCCCTGAGAAATAGGGCTTTTAGTTTAGTGATCCGGAAGGGATTCGAACCCCTGACCCACAGCTTAGAAGGCTGTTGCTCT
>CAJPPQ010000081.1 GCA_905372605.1 Porphyromonadaceae bacterium | reverse complement strand
TCCCGTAGGTTTGTCGTTGATATAGAAGTTGCCGGCGGAGAACCTCAATGCACGCTCGGCAACGAGTGTGGCATAGCGGTCGCGTGAGAATATCGAGCCCGTAAGTGCGTATGGCGAAGTACGATCGCAAATATCGAGTGTCTTCTCGAAGTCTTTGTCGTCGTAGACATATACAGTGATGACAGGTCCGAATATCTCGTCGTGCATAGTGCGAAAGTCGGGTTTCTTCACTTGTATTACGGTAGGTTCTATGAAATAACCTACACTATTGTCGTACTCGCCGCCAAAGACGATTTCGACGTCTTTCGCCTTGCGAGCTCGCTCTATATAAGATACTATATTGTCGAAAGCCTGCTGGTCGATGACGGCATTGACAAAGTTGGTGAAGTTGCGAACGTCGCCCATCTTTATACCTCTTAGCATATCGCCGATACTCTCTTTGACCTCGCCCCACAACGACTTCGGTATATAAGCACGCGAGGCAGCCGAACACTTTTGTCCCTGATACTCGAATGCTCCTCTGACGATAGCCACAGCCAGCTCTTGCGGGTCGGCACTCTTGTGAGCGAAAATGAAGTCTTTACCGCCTGTTTCGCCCACGAGCTTCGGGTAGGTGCGGTAGGTGGCGATGTTTTCTCCGACCGTCTTCCAGAACGATTGGAATACGGCGGTAGAGCCCGTGAAATGTATCCCTGCCAGCTCAGGATGATACATTACTATCTTGCTTATGGTGCTGCCTTTGCCGGGCAAAAAGTTGATAACACCGTCGGGAACACCTGCTTCTTGAAGTATCTTCATAGCGTAATAGTTCGATAGTAATGCCGTGGTAGCAGGTTTCCATACCGTTACGTTACCCATAAGTACGGGGCTAATATTGAGATTGACGGCAATAGCCGTAAAGTTGAACGGAGTGATAGCGTATACGAAGCCTTCGAGCGGGCGATACTCTACTCTATTGATACAGTCTGTCGTCGGCGAAAATGGTTGGTCGGCATATATCTGTGCGGCATAGAAGGGGTTGAATCGCATAAAGTCTATCGCCTCACAAGCAGAGTCTATCTCTGCTTGAAAAGCATTCTTGCCCTGTCCGAGCATACAGGCGGCATTCATCACGTAGCGATATTTATGAGCAAAAAGTTCCGCCGCACGCAGAATGATACTTGCGCGGTCTTCCCAAGGGGTAGCTGCCCACTCTTTACGAGCATCCAGAGCGGCATCGATAGCGGCTTTGACCTCTTTCGAGGTACATTGGTGGTAAGTAGCAAGTACGTGTCCGTGTTCGGTAGGCATCACTACCTCTCCTATCTTACCGGTCTTCACCTCTTTGCCTCCTATTATCAGAGGTATCTCTATCGTACATTCGTACTGACGTTTCAACTCTCGTTCGAGTTCTCTACGTTCGTTGCTCCCCGGGGCATAACCCAATACGGGTTCGTTCTTGGGTTGCTGAAATCTAAAAATAGCGTTGTTCATATTGATTATATTATTAATTATTAGAATAATAGTTTGTAAATATAGGTTTTGTTGGTACAAAGTTAATATAAACTTTTCGAACCGACAATAACCCTATTTATCTTGTATTACTAAAAAATGTATTACATTTGCCATTCAAAAATCAAAAAAAATCGATAGACAATATGTTTAAAGAAGTATTAGCAATAGGCGGCAAGCCGGGACTTTTCAAATTGGTATCATACGCCAAAAACTATGTAATAGTAGAATCGCTCATCGACGGCAAACGACAGCCGGCTTATCAGAGCGAGAAAATATCTCTACTGCGAGATATAGTGATGTTTGGCAACGGCGGCGAGAAAAAGCTGAGCCAACTCTTCAAGGCGACATTCGACCTCGAGGGCGGTGCTAAAGTCGATATCGATACTAAAAATAGCAATGCCCTGCAGGATTTCTTCGCTAAGATATTCCCCGACTTCGACCGAGAACGCATCTATCCGAACGATATAAAGAAGTTCGTAAGTTGGTATAATATACTTATAGACTCGAAGATAACCGATTTCGACGAAGTCGAAGAAAAACAAGACAATAACGAAACGGGCAAAGAGAAGAAGCCTCAGGCAGAAAGAGCCGACAAACCCAAGACGGCTGCCCCAAAGAATACGGCTAAAAAGGTATCGACCAAATCGGCAGCACCCAAGCAAGCTACTCGCGTATCGATGAAAAAGGGTTCGTAAACCCGACGATTCGCCGCAGTAGCAGCGAGCTATGCGCTCAATCGTTGCCGTAAATAGTTTTTTGTTAGGGAATAATAGATAGACAGGACCCGACCGCTTCGTAGCAGTTGAGTCCTGTCTGTTTTTTTAAGGCTCACACCTTTCTCGATATTCGAAGTGAAGTAAGCTACCTGTCGTCGAAGAGGTCTAAAAATTGCTCGGCACACCATAATTGCCACTTCTGATTGCCTGTAAGCGACTGCATATTGATATCTCTCCTAAACTCTGCTCTTGTTGGTCCTTTCCAATCTCCAAAAATGACATCAACAGGGCGTGGCATCGGTATCTTTTCAGGTACTTCGAAATCCGGATACTTCTTAGAATATAGTTCTCTAATAAGATATTTGGACTCCCCTCCCCTAACCCTATGCAAATCAATTTTATCTGCCATTTCGAATACGGCATATAGGTCGGAATATGGCATACCGGCAGCGACAAAAGCATTATGGTAAGAGCTTAAACTTTCGTAAAGGCATTCGTGTGTAATTATCCCCCAGAAATCTATCATATCATCTGCAAGCCTATATTTCTCGAAAAAGTCCGAGATATCCACAGGATTGTTTAAGACAAAAGTCGGATTTAGATATGTATAACGTTCTACAAAATCGCCATACCGCCAATCTTTCGATAATAACTTATCTACTCCTCCAAATATATAATCTGCCCCGTCGCCTTCGATTATCAGTTCGTCGCCCTGTTTCCTTGCCTCTATAGCTGCTTTATATAGTTGGGGTTCTATCGAATGCACAGGGGCAGATTTCGATTGCATCACTATAGGAGTATATTTTTTATAGTCGTCAAAATCAATATCGATATAGATATGATTCAATCCAAGCATTCGACAGTATTTTTCGGAGCGTTCGATATCGGCATCAAAAGTATTCGACAGATTAGTTCTAAAGGTATATGCATTACTGCCCGGCTTCAGATATGTGGCAAGAACCGCACTGTCCATTCCTCCCGAAAGCAGTATGCCTATTTTCGTGTGTTTCCGATACAAATCGTCTATTTGCTTCTTTATGAAAAAATCTATTTCATTGGCAGTACGTACTTTTACACGTTCTTCTTTAGGAACTCCCTTAAAAGTTTGGTGTTGCATTCTACCAAAAAAGTCATAATTGTCCTTATAAATGTATCTGAAAGCCATATAAGAACTTAGGCAGAAATCTTTGTCTATTATTTTGTTCATTTTATTTTAAATCCATTAAATCTGCTCCACGTACCTTTCTGAGAGCCTCTCTTATTTTTGTCGACGAAACACTCTTAGTATAAGGGAAATATACTATTTTTATGCCTTCCTTGGCGAATTCTTCTTCGTACTTATTCCACTTTTCAGTACCATACCAATCGTCGCCAACAAAAAGAATGGAGGCTCCAAGTTTTTTGCACATAGCCAATTTATCCATATCGTACTGTGGTATTGCTGAGTCGACATATCTGCAAGCCCTAACGATTTCTACTCGTTCGTCGAAAGGAATCATCGCTTGCTTGCCTTTGTAGGCAACCAACTCATCGACGGTAACTCCTACAATAAGTTTATCGCACATTCCCTTCGCGTTTTTCAATAAATTCAAATGTCCCATGTGGAAGAGGTCATATACCCCTGTAGTGTAGCCAATAGTCATATTTGACGGTCTCCTGTTATTTCGTTGATTTTATTTTTATAATCGAATAAAAAATACTTCTTTTCCTCCATCATTATTTATCTTCACCAATAACTTGTATTATTTTGTCTGCCACGAGTTTACCTGCACGCCCAGTCTCTTTTAGTCCTACTCTCTTCTCGAATGCAGCATATCGGTCGCGAAACCCACAATAGTTATTTTCCGTAATTATACGGATAATATCACTGTGGCTATATGCTATATCGAAAGGCAACTCATCGAAACCGAAATAATAATCTCTCTCCTCGGCATAGTCCTTATAATCGGCAATATACAAAACGACAGGTTTCCCTACTATCATAGCGTCGAACATTACCGACGAGTAGTCGGTAATCAATAAGTCGCACGACATTATTAGCTCCTGCATATCGGGGTAGTTGTTGGCATTCTCCGTGGAGTCGAGGTTTTTTATTAGCTCTTCGGGGTTCTTTATGTTTGGGTGTAGCCGCACCAAGACCTTCCACTTCTGTCCGGTCGAAGCCTCCAACTGCTCTTTTATCTCTCTCGGATTCAGATCGTAGGGATTGTTCAGATAACTCTTTCGGAATGTCGGCGCATAGAGACATATTTTCTCTTCGCTGCTTATATTTCCAAAATAATCGAGAACCTTTTGTCGTATCTTCGGGTCGGGACAGAAAAGAATATCGTTTCGAGGCGAACCGACCTCCATAACCTCTCCGTCGAACCGAAACGCCCTGCGACAAATCGTCGTAAAGTGCTCGCTGTTAGAAATCATCAAATCGGTCATACGAGTATCGTTTTTCATACATTTCTTGTAATATTCCACCATCTTATCGATAGCGTCGTACTCGATTTTCTTCAATTGCAGGTCGCCGTGCCAAGTCTGAATATAATACTGTCTCTTTCTTTTCTTTACGTACTGGTCGAACCTCATATTGTTGACCCAAATTTTTGCGGTCGCAAGGTGATAAAAATATGCTATACTACCGATTTTCACCTGTCGTATTTCGTGTGGGATATTGGCATATCTCTTCGTAACCAACCAACATACATCCACTTTGGCGGCTGGTAGGTGTTGGTATATATATTTTGCATTATCGCCGAATCCTTGCCCCGAATAGTTCGAAAAAACGATTTTGTTTCGCTTTATACCGCAAAGTCTGAATATCAATAGCGGAAGGCTCAATAGATTGACGAGATTCAGTCTTATGATGATTTTTTTTATTGGGGCAACGACGTGTAGACGCATAATTTTTATCTTGATTTTATTAAGAGTGCCGAAAACAACCGTTTTTCGAAAACACAGCTATTTTTCCGACTGCAAAGATACAAATTTTTGAAAACAAGGCTATCGAGTAGCATTGAGGTCGGATATAAACGATTACTTCGATGGCAATCTTTAATTCTTTTCTTATCAAGTACTTTATCCCGACAACAACCGATTTCTGATATAGAATTAGTATAAGATGAGTATATGACGAAACGAAACCAAAAGATATTATTATCGTAGATATGATATTTCTTACTCGCAAAATTCGTGATTGAATATTACCTTTGCATTCCGAAAACCCGAACCCGCATAATATTTGTGAATGAACCACGTAAGATAGAACTGCTTGCTCCCGCCAAAAACGCCGACTACGGCATAGAGGCGATACTGCACGGAGCCGACGCCGTATACATCGGTG
>CAJPPQ010000080.1 GCA_905372605.1 Porphyromonadaceae bacterium | reverse complement strand
AGACACCCAATTGTCGAGACTTATGTCCGACGAGTCTATCAATGGCGAGAATGCTACGGACGAGATATTTACGTTCATATCCTGAATTTCGGGAATGGAGGCTAATACCTGATTGCAACTAAGAGGGGCAAGCGAGTTGTTTGCTTTACGTCCCATAGAGATGGTGCCGCCTGTGATTATCAATAATACAGATGCCTTTTTCATAAAAATTGCTGTCTCAGAGAGTGATGTCGAGATTACGTTTTTTGTGAGGCAAAATTACAAAAAAATGTCGAATTGCAGACAGACTCTCTATCTGCTTGCCACACTGTAGATTCAATAGGTACAAAGTTATAAAAAAGCGAACTAAGCGGATACCTAAGCATAAACTTTTATCAGGTAGAATACGGACTGTCATAAATAAAATGCGTTTTTATGTATTTTTAACGCCGAAAAATTTGGTAATTGAAAAACAATCGCTATTTTTACCGAAAATATATTTACAAAAATATGCTTACGTATATTGTATGTTTTTTGATAGACTCTATTGTAAGCTGTTTCGTAACGATCGACTTACCGAGAACTGACGGTACCAAACAAGTATCGGACGTTTCGTGTGTAGCCACCCGCGAGCTACTGTCGATTGATTTCCATCGATTTATTCGCTATAAATACCTTCCTCGCTTCGGCATTGTCGCCCGCTCCGCTTAGTGCCGAAGAGGTGCTAAGAGACGGAGTAGCTTGTTCTCATTTTTGTGTATCAGGCTATAATTAATGCTTTTAATGAATTCGTCGAATGGAGCACGCAGGGAAAATACACAAAAACAAGGGCTTTTGTGTGTATGCCCCATAAATACACCGCAGAATACAAATAAATTAATCTTTTATAGCGATGAAAAAGTTAATTTCTAAAATATTACCCGCAGCGATATTGCTCATTGGAGCATTTATAGTTTTAGGCGGGTGCGAGAAGAAAAAGGAAAACAAAAATCCATTGAAAAACACGGAATGGAAATTGGTAAACTTTGTCGATGTGGCAAACAACACGAATAAAACACCTGAGCCGAACAGTGAAATGTGCTATATATTGAAGTTTTTGGAAACAGCAGACTCTTTAACAGCAGTATCTTCTACAAACAACTTCATTGGCACGTATACTATTGATATCAAAACTTCTTCTATATCAATAACAAGGTTGATAGGGACGAAAATAAACGAAATTGGAGACGGCGTTTCGTTTGTAAAAAGTCTAAATACAGTTGATAAATATACGATAGATAACAATATTTTAAAACTATATTATAATGATAGCAAGAATTGCTTAGAATTTAAAAGGAGGTAAATGTTATGAAAAAGTTGATTTTTATAGTATTATCCGGATTATTGTGTCTCATAAATCAAGAGTCTTATAGCCAGATAAGTACGAATGAAAAACCTATTAGTTTCGGTAATACCTTGGAAAAAGTATCGGAACAGAATATTCCAAACAAAGTTATGCCCTCGCTGGATATGGTTAGGATAAATAGGGAAGACAAAGAGGATGATAGTAACGGTGTTCCTCCAAGGTTCGGTTACTCTCACCCTGTTAATTACAATCTTAACAATTCGGGACAATGGGTAAATCTACCCGACGGAAGCAGATTGTGGAGACTATCTATTAGTTGCCCTAATGCTCTATCAATAAATCTTTTGTACGATAAATTCTGGTTGCCTGACGGAGCTAAATTTTTTGTTTACAGCTATGATAAAAAACGTACTTTAGGTGCATTTACATCTGCGAATAATAAAGGGACAAAGGATAAAGTACAGGGATTTGCAACAGGATTGGTTTACGGTGATAAAATAGTATTGGAATATTACGAACCTAAGAATGTCAGAAATCAGGGTATAATATCTATCGCTTATGTTGTACAAGGGTATAGATATATCAATATTTACAATGGACAAAAAAGTTTGGGAGCTTCCGGTAACTGCAATATAAATATAAACTGCCCCAAAGGAAAAAGTTGGCAAAAAGAGAAAAATGCAATTGCTTTAATATTAGTAAATGGGAATCGTTACTGCACGGGGTCTCTTATAAATACTACTGCAAACGATAAACGTCCTCTATTTTTAACTGCTGACCATTGTTTGGGTGGTTGGGCTAATGGTAAAAAATATGATGCTATATCAGACCCCAATCTCAGTCATTGGTCTTTTTATTGGAATTATGAAGTTCCTACTTGTAGTAATCCGACAGAAGAACCTCCTATTTACTCAACAGTAGGCGCAAATGTTGTTGCCAATAATTCAGTGTCTGATTTTGCATTAATATCTTTGCAGGAAGACCCCAAAAATAATAATAATATAAAACTTTACTACCTTGGCTGGGATAGAAGCGGTAATTCTGGTAATGGAGGAGTAGGTATTCACCATCCAAGGGGTGATGTAAAAAAAATTTCTCAATATTCAATTATTCCTCAGTCAACAAAATATAGAGACGATAATACAAGTCTCAATGGTACTCATTGGCGAGTAATATGGTCAAAAGGTACCACCGAAGGAGGTTCTTCGGGTTCGCCCCTTCTAAATAGTAATCATAAAATAATTGGACAATTACACGGAGGATATGCAAGTTGTTATGCCATAAACAAACCTGACTGGTACGGCAAATTCAGTGTTTCGTGGACTGGTAACGAATCTACGGACAATAGACGAAAATTACAGCCGTGGTTGGATCCACAAAATACGGGTGCTGTAACACTCGATGGTATGGGAGGTAATCCTCCTGCCGACCTCTATATTTGTGATACTATCTCGGACGTAGGTAATACCAATAGTGGAGTATTGAGGGCATGGGCAAGTCCGGATATCTGGATAGAAGATATGGATGGCAATAAGGTAGACCCTATCGAAGATAAGGATTATAATATCTGTGTTCGGATACACAACAAAAGTGATTATCCTTCGTCCATTAATGATACTCTTATACTAAATTGGACTAAGGCCGGTGTAGACTTGTGGTGGAATAGGAGTTGGTTAGGTCAGGAGCCACTGAGGTGTGGAGAATCTGATATCATATTAGGTGGTTTTTATTACATAAAAAGTGGTTATATTGGCAATATGGAAGGTATTGCTGTTCCGGATATTCCTCCTCATAGTAGTAAAGTATTCAAAGTAAAATGGCATTTTCCAAAGCCTGGATACTATTCGGAATGTTTTAAGGACGAGCAACTTTGGCATTATTGTCTGCTTGCACGTGTCCACGATGGAAATCCAATATGGAAAGAGGATGAATCCAACATGAGTGTTAGTGAATTTGTAAAAAACAACGAAAATGTCGCTTGGCGTAATATAACATTCTTACAAGGTAAACTAAATAAAAGTACTGTCTCAGTGGGTAATCCGTTTAAAGAGCCTCGTACCTTTAGCTTGTCGTACTCGCTCCGCTATAACGAACTTGGCGAGCTGCTCAATAAGTATGCGGATGTATACCTCAATATGAGCAGTAACTTGTTCGAATTGTGGCAGAAGAGCGACTTTGCGGGTAAGGGTTTCAAGGTGGTCGATAAAAACAAGATACTCCTTACCGAGCCTACCGCTACGATAGAACGCCTTGTCTTACAACCCGAAGAACTCTATTTGCTCGAAGCCGAAGTAAACTTCTTCACTCAGGAGAAACCTGAAAATAATGAGTTTGTGTTCGATATAGCCGAGTATGTCGACAACGAAAAAGAAGGTAAAGAACTCATCGGTGGCGAGACCTACATCGCTATCCGCAACTCTGAAAGAGACTCTTACTTCAAGGCAAAGGCTGTGGACAACAAGACAGTACTCCCGGCAGAGCCTGTGTCGTTCAGGGCAGAGCCGATAAGCGAAGATGCCGTATACACGTGGTTCGACCAAAAGGGCGATACCGTAGCTCGTGGTTTGAACCTCACCGTAACTCCGACTTCGACTCAGCACTACAAACTCGAAGTAGTCGCCACTGCCGACGGCTTCAAAGACTACGACTCGGTACGTGCCACTGTTCGCAACGGAGCGATAGTATCGCTATCGCCAAATCCGACAGATAATCAGCTTACTATCACATATCGTCTGGCAGCAGGTATCACCAATGCCACAATGGAGATAAGCGACGTACAAAACCTAAGCGTACAGTCGTATCCCGTTACGGCAGCAGCTACCGCAAAAACGGTATCGCTTGCAGGTCTTACCGCCGGCACATACGTGGTGAAACTCATCATAAATGGTGAGACTGTAGATACTCGGCAGGTGATAAAGAATTAGGTAATAGATGGTTATAGTTTGTTAATTAAAAGCGGGTTACTCAAAGAAAGGGTAACCTGCTTTTTCTCCGATAGCAATAATTATCTTATAACTTTATAAGTGGAACTTTCGGACAACCGAAAGCAGTAATTTTTTTGCCGAAAGTTGTATAAAAAAATATACCTTTGCATAGTCTAAATTTAGATATTCGATGTTACAGTAAATAATTAATAATCAGACGGCTTTTTAATTCAATAATTTATAGAAAAATGTCTCAAAAACTCCCTTTTAAAATTTTCTCGGGCGAGAAATCGGAATATATAGCACGGCAGATTTGCAGTTCGCTTGATTGTGAGCTTGGTAAAAAAACGAAGGTTACTTTCTCCGACGGAGAGTTTGCCGTATATTACGACGAAACGGTACGCGGATGTTATGTATTTATCGTTCAATCGACTTTCCCTACGTCCGACAACCTCATGGAACTTCTCTTGATGATAGACGCCGCCAAACGCGCCTCGGCATACAAGATTATTGCCGTGATGCCATATTTCGGTTGGGCTCGTCAAGATCGTAAAGACAAACCGCGTGTCTCTATCGCAGCTAAACTTGTAGCCGACTTGCTTACCACAGCTGGAGTCGACAGAATTATAACTATGGATTTGCATGCCGACCAGATACAGGGATTCTTCGACTTGCCTGTCGATCACCTATATGCTTCTACCATATTTATACCTTATCTGAAAAGCCTCCATCTCGAAAATCTTGTAATAGCTTCGCCCGACGTAGGCGGCTCGAAACGAGCCAATTCCTATGCCAAGCATTTGGGAGTGCCACTCGTGTTGTGCCATAAGAGTAGGGTGAAAGCCAACGAAGTAGCTTCGATGAGTATTATCGGTGAAGTGCAGGGCAAAAATGTGGTGATAATAGACGATATGGCAGATACGGCAGGTACGCTGGCAAAAGCCGCCAATCTGATGAAGCAAAACGGAGCTAATAGCGTGAGAGCTATGGTTACGCATGCAGTGATGTCGGGCAATGCCGTGAAAAATGTAATGGATTCGGAGCTGACGGAACTTATCTGTACCGATTCTATTCCGTTCGATACCGCCCAGTGTCCAAAAGTGAAAATACTGTCGGTAGCCGATATGTTTGGAGATACCATATCGAATGTGTATTACAATAAGTCTATTAGCGAACAGTATCTGCTCTGATAAGATATTTCCATATAGCAGTATGTCAATACTATAATAGAAAAAGCATATTGCCAAGAGTGGTGTAATAAGAGAGTTTTCTTAGCCTGTTGGCTGAGAAAATTTTCGTAATATACTCTCAAAGCAAAAAAATATAACCAACTGCTTGTCAATTCAAAAAAAAGTATTACTTTTGCAGTC